>JAFXMJ010000023.1 GCA_017530465.1 Bacteroidales bacterium | reverse complement strand
CGTCGAGGCACGCTATAATTCTTTTTGCCAACATTTTTATTCAGATGTTAGGTTAGCCAATTGAGCGATTGTAACGCGCTTTTCGTAAATTGCCTTGCCCACAATCACCGAATGAACGTCCATATCGCGCAGGCGTTCGAGGTCGGTGATTGACGACACGCCGCCGCTCGCCGTGAATTTGAGCGACGGATAACGCTCCATCAATCCCTTATAAAGCGCAAAATCAGGGCCTTGCAACATTCCGTCGCACTTGATGGCGGTTACGCATACACGACTGAGACCGGCGGGCAAGAATTTGTCGATGAGTTCGTAAATTGTAACGCCCGCATCGTCCTGCCAACCGCGAATTTTCACCATTTCGCCCATCACATCGGCGGAAAGTATCACCTTGTCCGCGCCGTATTTTGCGTGGCAACTCTCCAAAAGTGCGGGATTTTTGACCGCCGCGCTGCCGAGGTTTACAGCGTATGCGCCCACGGAAAAGAGCATCTCCACGTCGCCGAGAGTCTTGATGCCGCCGCCGCAGTCGATTTGGAGCGCGGTAGCCTGAGCGATTTCGTAAAGTACGGAGGTATTTACGAGTTTGCCCGCCTTTGCGCCGTCAAGATCCACCAAATGCAGGTGCGTAAGCCCCGCCTCCTGATATTCCTCAGCCACTTTTTTGGGGTCGAGGTCGTATTTTTTCACATTTTCGTACTTGCCTTGCTCCAATCTCACGCAACGCCCGCCGATAATGTCTATTGCCGGTATTACTATCATATTTTCAAGAAGTTTTCAAGGATTTTGTGTCCTACAATGCCACTCTTTTCGGGGTGGAATTGCGTGCCGTAGAAATTGTTTTTTGCTATCGACGCCGAGAATTGCACCGTATAATCGCACTTAGCCGCCGTGCCGTAGAATACTGGCACCATATAACTATGCACGAAATACACGAAACTATTTTCGTCCACGCCGTCATACAGCGGCGTCCTCAGCCCGAAAATTTGGTTCCAACCCATCTGTGGGATTTTTTCGCCGTTTTTCGGGACGAATTTCACCACATCGACGTCAAAAATTCCCAATGCGTCGGTGTCCTCCTCCTCGGAGTGTCGGCACATCAGTTGCATCCCAAGGCAGATGCCAAGCACAGGCTGCCTGAGCGTAGGTATCAGGGCGTCGAGGTTTTCAGCCCTCAATGCCTTCATCGCCGCGCCCGCATTGCCCACACCGGGAAAAATCACCTTGTCGGCGGATTTAATTATGTCGTGGCTCTTAGTCAAAACAGTCTGACACCCAAGCCGTTGCAAAGCCGCCTCCACACTCTTGATGTTGCCGGCCTTGTAGTCAATAATCGCGATTTTCACTTTTGGTAATTTGTAATTTTGGGCAAAGATAAGGATTTTTGGCGGGATATGAAAAAAAAATTATAACTCGCCAAAACTACCCTATTTTTTAGAATAAATATGCCACCTATTTCGAGAATAATATTTATCTTTGCGCCGATAAAATACCGTTTAAATCTGCGGTGAAAGGCAAAAAAATACGTTCACCGCAAAATAAAAGGCTATTATGAACAATGTTATTGGCAGACAAAACGAGGTTAACGAACTGAAAGACTTGTACTTAAGCAATAAGGCTGAGTTCGTGGCGATATATGGACGCCGTCGTGTGGGCAAGACCTTCCTCGTTGACAGTGTTTTTGCAGGGAAAATCACTTTTAGACACGCCGGACTAAGCCCCGTGGACGACGAGGGAAAATCTAACAATATGCCACGGCAGTTGCAAGCGTTTTATCAGTCGTTGCAGTTGCAGGGGATGAAGAAAAGCCACTGCCCGAAGGATTGGTTGGAGGCGTTTTTTATGCTCGAAATGCACTTGCAACGCATCGACAACGGCAGCCGTCAATTGGTTTTCCTCGACGAACTGCCGTGGATGGATACGCCGAGGAGCGGATTTATCACCGCGTTGGAGGCTTTTTGGAACGGTTGGGCGTGTGCGAGGCATAATGTAATGCTTGTGGTGTGCGGCAGTGCAAATTCGTGGATGTTGGACAAACTTGTTAACAATCACGGAGGTCTTTACGGTCGGTTGACATACGAAATAAGGCTTTCGCCATTTTCGCTTGCCGAATGTGAGTTGTTTTTCAAAAAGCGCGGTGTCAAAATGTCGCGCTACGACATTGCACAGGCCAATATGATTGTGGGCGGCATACCTTATTATCTCAATTATTTTGAGAAAGACAAAAGCCTTGCCCAAAACATCGACAGAATGTTTTTTGCGGGCGGCGCGACACTCAAAAATGAATTTTCGCGGCTGTTTTCGTCGGTTTTCACCAAGCCTGACGAAATGATGAGGATTGTAAGGTTTTTGTCGAAACGCCGCTGCGGTTTTACTCGCGACGACATTATCAACGGTCTTAAAATCAACGACAACGGCGAACTCTCCAAATGGCTCAAAGCATTGATTGCAAGTGATTTTATAGACAAGTATATACCGTTTGGCAAGAATGGACGGATTTGGTATTACAAATTGATAGACCCATTCTGTCTGTTTTATTTGCGTTTTGTGGAAGGGCAGAAGGATATGGAACCAAATTTTTGGACCAACAATGTCTCGTCGTCCAAAGTCAACGCTTGGCGCGGCTATGCCTTTGAAGATTTGTGTCTTAGGCATATCGACCAAATCAAACGCGCCCTCCAAATTGCCGGCGTTTCTACGCGGCAATCGGCGTGGGCTGTTCCCAGCGACGGCGAGGCGGATGGTGCGCAGATTGACCTCCTGATTTTGCGCAACGACAATGTAATTAATATGTGCGAAATGAAGTTTTACAGCGATGATTTCGCCGTTGACAAGGCATACGATAGAAAACTGATTCAGCGCACCATAATGCTGTCGGAACACATCAGCCGCAAGACCATTATTCATAGCACTTTGGTAACTACATACGGACTATTGTACAATGAATATTTTGGTGACTTCGTAAAAGTAATAACACTTGATAATCTGTTTGTTATGTAAAAATATACCCGTTTAAATCTGCGGTGAGAAGCAAAAAACTTCCTTCACCGCAAAATAAAAGACTGTTTTCCCCCAATAATAATCCACACTACAAAAAAAACAGTCGGAAGATTCTAAAATCTTCCGACTGTTTTTCTATACTAATACATCAATAATTCTTAGTCAACTACGCCAGCCTTGGGGCTTACCTGGATGTGGTCGTAGCGACGCATACCAGTACCAGCGGGGATGAGGTGACCTACAATGACGTTCTCCTTGAGGCCTTCCATGTAATCGACCT
>JAFXMJ010000249.1 GCA_017530465.1 Bacteroidales bacterium | reverse complement strand
GATTCTCCTACGTGGGCTACACGCCTCAGACAAAGGAAGTTGCGCTCCTCAGCGACACCACCATCAACATCGCTCTTTCCGAAATGGGCGAACTCGGCGAAGTAGTTGTTACCGCCGAAAAAGAGGACGCGGGCATTACTTCTACCAAGATGGGCAGCCTCGATGTTCCCGTCAAGTTAATTGAACACACGCCCACGCTCCTCGGCGAAACCGACGTGATGCGCACCATCCAGTTGATGCCGGGCGTCCAGCAAGGCTCTGCGGGTTCGTCGGCGATATACGTGCGCGGCGGCGGCGGCGACGAAAACCTCATCCTTCTCGACGGTGCGCCGGTCTATAAGGTGGACCACATGTTTGGATTCTTCTCGGTGTTTACGCCCGAAGCGGTCAAGAAGGTAACTTTCTACAAATCGTCTTTCCCGGCGCGTTACAATGGCAGGGCGTCCTCCGTTCTCGACGTGCGCACCAAGGACGGCGACATGCAAAAATTTTCCAAAAGCATCTCCATCGGCCTTTTGACGTCGCGTTTCACCATCGAAGGCCCCATTAAAAAAGACAAGACCTCGTTTTCGGTGTCGGGCAGAACTACTTACCTATCGCTCTTTACCGCGCCGGTGATGTCGGTGTTGAAGATAGACGGCGAAAAAATCAATGTGGGCTACTGGTTCTACGACTTCAACGCCAAGGTAAACCACAAGTTTTCCGACAAGGACAGGCTCTACGTAAGTTTTTATCGCGGCATCGACAAGTTTTGGGTCTGGGACAATTATGAGTACAACGACGGCGACAGCAAATCCAAGGACAAAGACAAATACTATCTCCGTTGGGGCAATCTGATAAGCACAGTGCGTTGGAACCACGTCTATTCGCCGAGGCTTTTCTCCAACGCCACACTCACATTCAACAGGTACAAGATGGCTATCGGCGACGAATATAAGTACGATGGCAAATCGTATGACGGCAAAAAGATGGAGGAGTTTACATCCGAATACAATTCGTCGATATTGGATTTGGGCTGTGCCGACGATTTCGACTATATGCCAAACTCCAAGCACACAATACGTTACGGTTTCAATTACATCAACCACAATTTCAACCCCGAGGCTTCCTTTACCAAATTGAAGAGCCAATCGTCTTCGCATCCCGAGGACAATACCGATACGCTGATGCGAAACACCGGCGGCAAAATCCACGCCAACGAACTTTCATTGTATGTGGAGGAAGATTGGAAAATCACTGAGCGTCTGCACTTTAACCCTGGTTTTGCATACACGCTGTTTGCTGTGGGCAAGAAGACTTACTCCAATTTTCAGCCGAGGGCTTCGCTCAAATATTCGCCGAGGAAGGACGTGGCGTTTAAGGCGTCATATACGCGCATGAGCCAGTGCGTCCATTTGCTTACGTCCACGCCAATCTCTCTGCCCACAGACCTCTGGGTGCCGATTACAGAGGACATCAAGCCCGAAATCGCGCAGCAATATTCTTTGGGCGCGTATTATATGGGTTTCAAGATGTGGGAGTTGTCGCTCGAAGGTTATTACAAGACGCTCGACAATGTGCTCGAATACAAGGACGGCATGAGTTTCATGGGTTTCTCGTCCGACTGGCAAGAAATGGTTGATATGGGCAAGGGAACGAGCAAGGGCGTAGAGTTGATGGTAAAGAAAGTTTCTGGCAAGGCAACTGGTTGGGTTACATACACGTTGAGCAAGACCGACCGTGATTTCGACAACAATTCGCAGGTTAACAACGGCGACCCGTTCCCCTTCACATACGACCGCAGGCACAACATCGGCATCGTGTATAATCAAAAGTTCAACGACCGCATCGACATGGATGCCACGTGGACTTTTTACAGCGGCGCACATGCCACGGTCTCTGTGTCGAAGGAAACTATAGTTTTTCCCGAAAAGCGTATTGAGGATTCGTGGTATTATCACAACATCAATCCAAGCACCGACGTCAGTTACACCGAGTATGTGGACAACAGAAACAATTACACCTTGCCGCCAACTCACCTGATATGCATCGGCGTCAACTTCCACAAACAGAAAAAGCGTTGCGAAAGGATTTTCAACCTCTCGGTGTATAACGCTTACAACGCCAAGAATCCCGACTTTTATTATTCGCACCACGTGGGCGACAATAATGGCGGCGAGGGCAAATATAAGATGAGAAAATTCTCTGGCTTGATGTTAATACCTTCATTTACACTTACTTATAAGTTTTAGCGACGATGAAAAAGATACTATATATAATGTTGGCGGCTGTTGCCACAATTTTTGCCGCCTGTACTGAGGACATCGACCTCCGCGACATCGACGACACCACGGGAATCCTGTGTGTGAACGGTTTTCTGTATTCTGACTGCGACTCCAACGTCCTCTACATCACCAAGACCGGCATTACAGAGCCAAAGGATGTCAACAACGCAACAGTCAAGATGTTTGTCAACGGCGTTTTGACGGAAGAGAAGTCGGGTGCCGACTCGCCGTCAGACAGATGTTATTGCCTTAAAACCAAGTTTTCGTCTGGCGACGTGGTGAGGGTGGAGGTAGATTGCGACGGCAAGCACGTATGGAGTGAAGGCACTGTGCCGCAATGCCCCAAGGATTTGGACGTGAAGGCTACTTTCGTACCAGACAAAATGTATTATGACGATTGGGCGGAAGAATTTGAGAAGGAAGACATGTATAGGTT
>JAFXMJ010000248.1 GCA_017530465.1 Bacteroidales bacterium | reverse complement strand
GGCGTAACAGTCTCCGGCGGCGAACCGTTGGTACAGGCGGAGTTTGTGGCGGAATTTTTCAAGATTTGCCAACAAAACGGCATACATACAGCCCTCGATACGTCGGGCGTCATCTTCAACGACAAAGCCCGCAAAGTATTGGATTTCACTGATTTGGTGTTGCTCGACATTAAGACCGTTGACGATACTCTGCACAAAACTTACACCGGACACACCCGCGACAACAATCATCATTTCCTCGAATACCTGCAATCCATCGGCAAGCCTGTTTGGATTCGTCACGTCGTTGTCCCAGGCTACACTTACGACGACCGCCGACTAAAAGCCGTTGCCGATTACCTTTCGCAATATTCTGTAATACAACGCATTGAACTATTGCCATACCACACAATGGGTCGCTTCAAATACGAAAATCTCGGCATCAAATATCCGTTGGAAGGTGTAAAAGATTTGACGGATAAGGAATTGAAACACGCCCAAACGTTTTTCAACTAAATTCCTCCGCCACCCGTACCGCCGTGCCGTTGCAAGCAACCATAATCATACTATTCTTAGGGCCAATCGTGCCAAAATCGAAATTGATGCCAATGACGGCATTTGCGCCGAGGGATTCGGCACGTTTGCACATTTCGGCGATGGCGTCCTCCTTGCCTTCACGGACTACCTTTTCGTAAGAGCCGGAGCGTCCGCCGATAAAATCACGGATTTTGGCAAAAAAATCCTTGAAAGCATTTGCGCCGATGATTACCTCGCCGCTCACGATGCCAAGATATTCCACAATCCTCGCATCAGAAATATTGTTGGTGGTAGTTACAATCATAATATTTTTAAGTTTAATGTCCGAAACAAAAATAATCCATTTGCCCGAAACATACAAAATTTTTTCCATCCTCTTGCGCATTTACGTATTTGCCATAAGTTTTACACTAAAACAACGCCATCACGTTTGGCGGAAAAAATTGCACGACCTACCTTTGTGCCGCAATACAAAAAACATCAAAAATGGTACACATCAACGAAAATTTTGCAAAACTTCCTGCGGGTTACCTGTTCACCGAAATAGGACGCAGGGTGTCTGAATATCAGCGTCTTAATCCCGACGCACAAATCATCCGTATGGGCATTGGCGACGTTACATTGCCGCTGCCCAAAGCCTGCATCGAGGCAATGCACAACGCCGTCAATGAAATGGCAACCTCCGAAGGCTTCCGTGGGTATGGACCCGAACAGGGCTACGAATTTCTGCAACAAAAAATCAGTCATTACGACTACAAAAAATATGGAGTTGACATCGCCACAGACGAGATTTTTGTGAGCGACGGCGCAAAATCCGACACCGGCAATATTGGCGACATCCTCGGCATCAACAACAAAATAGCCGTTACCGACCCCGTCTATCCTGTCTATGTGGATACCAACGTAATGGCGGGTCGCGCCGGACATTTGCAGGCAGACGGCTGTTGGTCTAATATTGTCTATATGCCCGTCAACGCCGAAAATAATTTTGTGCCGGATTTGCCCAAAGAGGACGTTTCTGTGATTTATCTTTGCTTTCCCAACAATCCCACCGGCACCACGCTCACCCGCTCGCAACTGAAAGTTTGGGTGGATTATGCGCTGGAACACAAGGCATTGATACTATTTGACGCAGCATACGAGGCGTTCATTACAGAGGCTGATGTGCCACATTCAATCTACGAAATCGATGGCGCAAAGAAAGTTGCAATCGAATTTCGCAGTTATTCCAAGACGGCGGGATTCACCGGCACGAGGTGTTCTTATACCGTAGTGCCCAAAGAATGTGTGGCTTACGACGATAGCGGCAAGGCGTATGCGCTCAATAATTTTTGGCGTCGTCGTCAATGCACCAAATTCAACGGCACGCCTTACATCGTGCAGCGCGGCGCGGAAGCCATCTACACCGAGGAAGGTCAGCAGCAGGTAAAGCAAATTGTCAATTATTACCTCCATAACGCCCAAATCATTCGCAACTCGCTTTCTGCCAAAGGTTTTGCCGTATATGGCGGCATCAATTCGCCATACGTTTGGGTGAAGACGGACGGCACGGATTCGTGGAAATTTTTTGATTATCTCCTCCACGAAAAACACATTGTAACCACGCCTGGTGTCGGTTTTGGACCTTCGGGCGAAGGCTACGTCCGCTTGACAGCCTTCAACACGTTGGAAAAGACGCAGGAGGCAATGGCGAGAATTTAACGAAAAAAAATTTGCGGCATTAACAACAATATATTATTTTTGCGCATTGAAACCACAAAAGAATTTTGATATGAAAATTACCAAAATGATACTCGCCGCAATGCTTGCAATTGGCTCGTATGCGGCAAGCGCGCAAAATACCGACGACGACGATTTGTTGGAGTTTGAAAAAGAAGCCGCCAACAACGACAACGGATTCCATTTCTCCACCGAGTTTGCCACACGCGATGTCTGGCGCGGCGGATTTGTGAGTAGCGCGGCTTTTGAGCCTGAGCTCTCATACTCCATTGGCGGACTTTCGATAGGCACCTGGGCGGCATGTCCGCTCAATTCGAGCAACGACCACTACAACGAACTCGATTTCTATATTGAATACGCCTTTGACTTCGGCATGTCGCTGATGCTCACCGACTATTGTTGGAACAACGCCAACGACAAGTTTGAGTATTTTGGCAAGTACAAGGACAACCACCTCCTCGAGGCGACGCTCGGGTACGACCTCGGCGCAGTGTGCGACAATGTGCCGCTGTCATTCAATGCCAACACCATAGTAGCTGGCGCCAACCGCAAGGAAAACGACGACCAGGCCTTCTCAACATATATGGAACTCGTATATGCACCGTCGCTCAAAAATATAGACATCAGCCTGACATTCGGCGTGGCTGCGGAACCCGAAGATGCGGCAATGTACTCTATGAAGGGCGGCTTCAACATCGTCAACATTGACCTTGGACTGAGCCACGACTTCAAAATCAAAAATGTAGCTACGCTCACCGTCAAGACCGACCTCATCTGCAATCCCTCAGGCCTCAACGACGACCGTGGCGACGCTTACGCCATCGGAGGAATTGTAATTTCATTTTAAATAGCCAATGAAACTCCGCTCCACACATATCAAACTCATCACAGCGTTGCTGTTTTTGGCGATGACGCTCATTGCGCCGGTCGCCCAAAACTGCCACGTTGCCTATCACGTTGACAATATGGATATTGCGGGCGATACTGTGAGCGAGGCTTGTGCGCTGTGTAGTTTGGAATTTCCGGCATTTGAGGATTGCAACAGCAATCCAGTCATCAGCACAGTGGAGCGCAAGGCGTGCGTATATGTGCCGTCGATAGTAGGAAATCTCTGTAACAACCCGATAGAATCGTTAGTAATCCGGGGGCCGCCCGAGGCATAGCATCTTTTTTACCCTTTTATTTATAGATTTCTACATAATTTTTTAACATCCTATATCACAGATGCTTGCAAGGGCGTATGCTACTGCATTGTGTATATGTGTGTGTATGGGCGTGTACGCGCAAGACGTGGAGCACGACGCCATCACCATACAAGACAATGCCACAAGACGCAAACTCCTGACTACCAAGTCGGTAGAGAGTGTTGACAATGAGTTTATAATGGGCAATTTGGGCGGCAGCCTCAGCGAAAGCCTCGAAAAAATCCCCGGACTTTCGTCCATCACGATAGGTTCGTCGCAGGGCAAACCTGTCGTCAGAGGACTTGGTTTTCAGCGAGTAGCCGTCATCGAAGACAACATCCGACACGAATCCCAACAATGGGGCAGCGACCACGGTCTCGAAGTGGACCAATATTCCGTACTCGAAGCCGAGGTTATCAAAGGCCCTGCGTCGTTGGAATACGGTTCGGATGCCGTGGGTGGCGTGTTGCGGCTCAAAACCCAAAAAATCCCATCAAAACACACCCTCAAAGGCTGCGTAAATATGACCGCAAAAAGTAGCAACGGATTTTTTGGCGGTTCGGCGGACGTGGAGGGGCGCAAGG
>JAFXMJ010000022.1 GCA_017530465.1 Bacteroidales bacterium | reverse complement strand
ATGCTGATTTCGCTCTCAGCTGAATGTCAGCAACTGAAAATCGCCCTTATGAAATATTCTGGCGGGGGCGACTGGTATGCCAACCCAACTTCGCTGCCCAACCTCGTCAAATTTTGCAATCAGGAGCTCAATACCAACATCTCCGACGACATCCCTACCGTGGAGCCGGGCAGCGTGGAGATTTACAATTATCCCTACATACACGCCACAGGACACGGCAACGTCATATTTTCGCAGGCGGACGTGGACAATCTGAGACGCTACCTGCTGTCGGGCGGTTTTTTCCATTTTGACGACAACTACGGCACCAAAGACTTCGTATTCAGGGAGATGGCAAAAGTGTTCCCCGACGCGGAGATGGTGGAGCTGCCCACGAGTTTTGAGATTTTCCATCAGAAATACGACTTCCCCAACGGACTTCCCAAAATCCACGAACACGACAACCACGCGCCAGTGGCATACGCGATGTTTCACGAAGGGCGATTGGTGTTTCTCTACACATGGGAGTGCGACCTCGGCGACGGCTGGGAAGACCCCGCAGTGCACAACGACACGCAGGAGGCTCACCTGAAAGCATTGAAGATGGGCGCAAACATTATCCAATACGTATTCAATCACAATTAATTATAATCTAAACCCACACGACTAAAAGAAAAGACACCATGAGAACACTGCTGCTTATGCTTCTGATTGCCTTCACAATGACGGCAACAGCGCAATCCGACGACCCACAATTCCCGAAGTTTGGCAAAGTGACCGAAAAGGACTTCCAGCACACCGAATACGACGACCTCGGACAGGACGCCGTAATCCTCCTCAGCGAAAAGTCGATGTACTTTGAAATCTACAACGGTCAGCTCCGCCTTTACAACAATTACCACTTCCGCCTCAAGGCATTGAAAGACGGATTCAAGGACGACGACCTCTTCACCGTGCATTACTCCGGCATGAACGAATACGAGAAGTTGCTCACGCCGCGCTGCTCGGTATACAGGCTCAACGGCAAGAAGATTGCCACCGAAAAAGCCAAATTCAAGGACATCGAATACTTCGACCGCGACTCGGTGGACAGCCGCGTTGTAATCACTCCGCCAGCCATACAGAAAGGCGACGTCGTAGAAATCGAATACACAATCATCACCTTCAATTTCATCCTGCCGCCAATATGGAAATTCAGCAGCAAGTACCCCTGCTATGCGTCGAGGCTTGTGGCAAAGTTCCCGTACTTTATGACATACAAATACGATGTCAAGGGCGTACATTCCAAGGACGTGGAGCATGAACAGAATGTGGACCACTTTATAAACCTCAATTACACCTACTCCTCCAGCGACAACCCCAAGAGCCTCAACTATATGTCGGGTGTGCCGGAGCGCACCAACTTCATCTATAAGTTCGGCGCAAATTCCGACGAGTTTAAGATAACCCACATAATGCCCGACGACTCGCACGACCCCAGCGAAGTGAGCGACCTTTACGGCACGGCGGCTGTGAGGATGCGTGCATATAAGTTTACTCAGGAGATAGGCTACACCGACGACCATTACTCGGCATGGCAGCAGCTCACGCACCTCATCTACACCTACGCCGACCCCGACAACCGTTACATCCAGCAACTCGAAGCATGGCACAAACCGTACAACCCCGGCTACGTGCTTGTTGCCTCCGACAGTTGGAGCCGCCTCTTCAAGCAGCAGAGGAAAAACCCTCAATTCTGGAAACCAATCCTTAAAGAAATCGACATCCCCACCGAGCTCCAATCCATCGGCACATCCGGCAACACCTTCGACACCCTCGCCGCCGCCGAGAAGGTTTACAATTATGTAATCAACAATATCACCTGGGACTCCACCTTCGACAACCACACCACACGCTCCATCGAAAGCATCATGAAGTCCAAAAAAGGCAACAGTGCTGAAATTAATATGACCCTTGTAGCGTTGATGAGGCGCACAGGCATCAGCGGCATCGCAGCGATGACCAGCACATCCGACTTCGGCGAGGTGGACACGGCATACGCCAACACAGCACAATTCAACACCGTGCTCGCCTGTCTGCCATACGAGGAACGCTTAATTTTGATGGACGCCACCGACCCCAAAAAACAGTTTGGAAAGGTAACACCCGGACGCTACGACCGTATAATGTGGTTTATGTCGCCCTTCAAGTACTTTTTTGGCGATGCGGAATATACCGACGACAAGAATTACCAACTCAAAAAAATCTCCGATGAGATGTAAATGTCAGAAAAATTTTATAATTTTGCAGTCAGAATCAAAATTGTAAAGAATCATGACGGTCAATCTTAAAAACAGAAGCCTGCTCACGCTGCTCGACTTCACGCCCGAAGAAATCAACTACATGTTGCAGTTGAGCGCGGAACTCAAGGAACAGAAAAAGCAAGGCACTGAGAAACAACATCTTATTGGCAAAAACATAGCCCTGATATTTGAGAAAACATCCACCCGCACCCGTTGCGCCTTTGAAGTGGCAGCGGCAGACCAGGGAGCAAGGACGGTGTACATCACGCCGTCGGGCAGTCAGATAGGACACAAGGAGTCGGCTGAAGATTCCGCACGTGTGTTTGGAAGGATGTTTGACGCGATAGAATACCGTGGTTTTGCACAGAAGACCGTGGAAATCCTCGCCGAATATTCCAAAAAGCCCGTCTGGAACGGCCTCACCAACGAATATCACCCCACACAGGCACTCGCCGACCTGCTCACTATGCGCGAGCATTGCAGCAAGCCCGATAGCGAAATCAAGTTTGCCTTCCTTGGCGACATCCACGGCAATATGGCAAGCTCGCTGATGGTAATAGCCGCAAAACTCGGTATGGACGTTAGGCTCGTAGGCCCCAAGTCGCTGAACCCGCGCCAGGAACTCGTGGATCGTTGCAAGGAGATTGCAGCCAAGACCGGCGCACGCATCACCATCACCGACGATGTAGCTGTCGGAGTCAAGGACTGCGACTTCCTCTATACCGACGTATGGGTATCGATGGGCGAACCCGACAACGTATGGGCAGACCGCATCAAGCTCCTCACGCCCTACCGCATCGACGCCAACATGATGACCCTCACAGGCAACAGGAACGTCAAGTTTATGCACTGCCTCCCCGCCTTCCACGATACCAAGACCACCAAAGGCAAGGAAATCGCCGAAAAATTTGGCATCGACTGCATGGAAGTAACCAACGAAGTGTTTGAAAGCCCCGCGTCCATCGTCTTCGACGAAGCCGAAAACCGCCTCCACACCATCAAGGCTGTTATGGTGGCTACATTGGGAGATTAATACCAAAAACTACGTCTAATATACAAAAAATGAAAAAAATCACAACTATGATGCTGCTCATACTGATGAGCGGCATCAATGTGCTATTGGCACAATCGAAAGGCGACATGTACGTCGGCACAATGCTCGGAATGGCAATCAGCCAGCATACCGACAAGTACGACAACACCAAGGACAAAGACAAACCTTGGATTAAGCTGGAAATCGACCCAGGATTTCACTACTTCGTTGCCGACAACTTCCGCATCGGCGCACAGATGGGGTTCGCAACCGAAAGTCAGAAATATGACGACAACCGCAAGTACAAAAACGGCTCGTTCATAGCTGGCGGCGTGGCTGCCTACTATTTCGAGCTTGCAGACAACTTCTACTTCACACCCGAACTTGGCTTCTATTTCGCACACGCCAAGCATACCGACGAGGTAGGCAGCACATCTACAGACAGCAAATCCAACGGATTCTTGTTGCAGTTTCTTCCGGCAATGCTCGAGTTCCGCCCCACTACCCACTTCGGTTTCTCGGCAAGCCTGTTGGGACTTGAACTTACACACCTCAAATCGAAACAGGATCCCAAAGCAAAAAGCAACGACTTTTCATTTGCACTCGGCCTCGCCCCGCAAATCGGCTTGAAGTATTACTTCTAACAACCAACCGTTTGGAAAACGACATTTCCATAACCCCGTACATCAAGCAACGATGTGCGGGTTTTTTCGACACGGCTCTTTCATTTAAATAATTTATCACCGAATAAAACGAATTAAACAAATTGTATTACAATTAATTACATTAACAAATGCCGCAAGCGGCGGCTAAGTTAACGAATCCCCTCCATACGTGGACAATAATTCGTTTAATTCGTAAAATTAAAATTCAACTTATTGAATTTTAATTTATTAGTAGTGACTGAAATTTTGTTTCATTTGTTAAATTCGGTGACAAATGAAATAGCCGTGGTTTTTCGATGAATGTATATAAAAAAATTTGCACCTTCCGAAAAATATCATTACCTTTGCACTCGTTAACAAAGCAAGACAACATTAACTAAGTTTTCATCTTAATATGGACGGAGACCCTTATAATTCCAACACATTAACTTTGCTTTCCCACCGTTAATAAGGAGAGATGCCTCATCGTGCCGCTCCGAAAGACGTGGGCGGGCGTTAAACAATTGGAGGTATCAGACAATGATTCAAATGTACAGAAGCTTCTTGGGTACTGAGAAGATCCAAGAACTCGAAAGCGGATGCTGGATTCACTGTGTCCAGCCCGACAGCGAGGAAGTCAACATTCTTCAAGAGGAGTACAATGTGCCGCAGGACGTCATCCAGGACATTCTGGATAATGACGAGAGACCGCGTTACGAAGTGGACGACGATTGGAGCATGATAATTTTGCGCATACCGGTGGAGACGCCGCAGAGCAGCATGCTATACAGCACGTACCCGCTCGGCGTGTTCATGTGCGACGATTACACCGTCACCATCTGCAACGTACCCAACAACGTATTGCCAGTGGCGCAGCCCTCGGTCTATCGCAATGCAAGCCAGCCTGTCTATGACGTACTTAACTTCACGCTCAACCTATTCATCCGCAGCGCAAACTCATTTATGTATTACCTGCGACAAATCTACCAGCATACATCGTTGATTGAAAAGGAAATTGAGCGTTCTATTAGAAACAAGGAACTCTCGCGACTCCTCAAATTGGAGAAGTGCCTCGTATTCTTCCAGACATCATTGAAATCCAACGAACTCGTACTCGCCAAATTCAAAAATAGCAAAAAGTCCACGTTCAGCGAAATGAACGAGGACTTGATAGAAGATGCTTTCATCGAAACCAAGCAGGCAATTGAAATGGCGCAGATATACTCCAACATCCAGAGCGGCATGATGGATACATTCGCCTCCGTCATCTCCAACAACCTCAACCGCGTTATGAAACAGATGACACTCGCATCCATCATCCTGATGATACCCACGTTGATAGCGAGCTTCCTCGGTATGAACGTGCCAAACTATATGGAGGATAATATGTACGCCATGCCCGTCGTGGTGGTATCGTCCATTGCATTTGCGCTCATCGGCATTTGGATTTCGCGCAAGGTCGGTTGGTTGTCGTAGGGACGTGACGCGCCGCGTCCGTACCAAACGCCAATTTTATTTGAATGACGGACACGTGCCGCACTTGTTGCTCTTTCTTGAAAACCAATACTTGATGCCAAGTGCAAAACCCAATCCTTTGGGCGTCATGTGAGTCATTGCGAATGAGACATCCGTATATTTGCCTATTATATAATTGTACTCAAGCTCGGTGCTCAGCCAGGCTATCTTGTGCTGCATCGAGCCATCTTCGTAGATGCCTTCGTCGGCATAGCCTTCAATGTCGCTCCACGATTTGCGGTAAAAAGCCGTAGGCCCTACGCCGAGCGACACCGAATGTTTGTACACCTTGAAAATCCTGAACCTAAACATCAGCTGCGTGCTCATCGACACCCTTGCCATCACATCATAACGGAAGGTCTGCACAGCCTTGACGCTCGTGGCGGGCGTGGCATACACCTCCGCGCCAATCCTTAGACCAGGTTCAAAGACGGGATTCTTGCCATCGGAGATGCTGCGCTTGTATATCGCCACATTCTCCCCTTTGCCGAAGTCAAAGCCGAATCCAGTGAAAGCGACGCTAATATTGCTCTGCGCCACAGCCGCCGACGACGCCAGCAAAATGACGCACAACGCCGCCAAAATTCTAATTTTTAACATTCTTTTTGTGCTTTATAAGTTAATGACTGCAAATATAACGGTATTTTTTCAAAAAATATTTACAAAATCGACATTAACTATTCAAAAAATCGAAAAATTCTTTTTAACTTTACAATCGAAAATTAAGAAGATTTGCATCATGTACACATCCATCATAAGCAACACGGCACGCTCCGTAAAAGAGAAGATGATTGAGAACTACTACATTCTCAATCAGATAGTGCAGTCTATCGACACGGGCATACTCATCGTATTCGACCGCAAACTCCTGTTTGTGAACAACGAGACCCGCCGCATAGCGCAGCGCACTTACAAGGACATAGAGTCGCACCTGATAGAAAGTGTAGCCCCCAAGTACCGCATCGCAGTGCTGAGGGCGTTCCTCTCCGTCCAAAACAACCTCAGCGACCGCGAGGAGCTGTTTATGGACATACACCTGCCCAACGGCGAGCGCAAGACGTTGAGGTGCAGGTTTTCACGCATCAAAATCAAGGAGAGCGACGCCGTATTTGTGACCCTGCACGACGTTGTGGAGCCCAATTACAGAAACAATCTCTCCCGCCCCATCAGCATCCTGTGGCGCAGGTACGCCGAAGAATATGCCGACGTATTCCAAAAGAAGTACGACTTCCTGATGATGGTGGACGAATTTTACATACTCACCAACATCGGGCGCAAGTTTACCAAAATCACCGGCTACCGACGCTCTGAATACATCGGACGCCGTTTTGACACTCTGCCCGGCATCGACCCATACGTGGAGCTTGTCCAGGCGTTGCAAAACTGCAAGGCGGGATACGGCTCGGGGCGCGTGGCGAGGACGATACAGGTAAAGATGACCTCGCGTCAGGGCGACACGCTCAAATTCTCCATCACGCTCACCCCGATATTTTTCCGGGGCGTAAGGCAGAAGGTGTGCGCGTCGTTCAAGCTGATAGGCCAGGAGCCAGCCGCATACTGCACCGATGGCGGCGTCAGGCACGCCACAGCCGCACCTGACATGACCGGCAAGAGCATCCTCATCGCCGAAGACGCCGAAATCAACTTCATCCTCCTGCGCAAACTCCTCGAAAAAACCAACGCGGAAATCATCTGGGCAAAAAATGGCGCGGAATGTGTAGATTATTTCAAAGCAAAGCCAGACGTCTCGCTGATACTTATGGACATGCAGATGCCCATAATTGACGGCTACAAGGCTGTGGCTGAGATACTTGCCATCGATTCGTCGGTACCCATCATAGCGCAGACAGCATTCGGATTTATGGAGGAGCGCGCAAGAATCCTCGACACCGGATGCGCCGACATACTATTCAAGCCAATCGACAAAAAAGTGCTTTATGAAAAAGTGGCGGCTCTCGCAAGGTAGCGTATCAAGACTAAGGCTGGACAGCAACAGACAATCACAAATACTACTATGGGAACTTCTATCGAGTGGTTTTCGCTCATTACAGGCATCTTAGGCGGACTTGTATTCTTCCTATACGGCATGGAGCTCATGAGCAACGCGCTCAAGAGCGGACTTGGCGACTACATTAGGGTGCTGATTACCAAATTCAATTCCAGCAACTTCAAGATGATGTTCACTGGAATACTCGTAACGGTAATCACGCAATCCACCGGCGCCACCACCGTGATGCTCATGAGCTTCGTGGAGGCCAACATAATGAAATTTGCCGAGACCGTGCCAGTGATACTTGGCGCGTGCATCGGCTCGTCTGTTACAAGCCAAATCATCGCCTTCGACGTCGCCGGATATGCCATTGTGCCTGTCATAGTGGGATTTTTCATGAAATCGAGAAAAAAAGACAGCCTCCGCGACACGGGTAACGCCATATTTGGTTTTGGTCTTGTGTTTTTCGGAATGCAATTTCTCGGCAGGTCGGTGTCGATACTCAAGGACATCCCCGAATTTACCAACGTGATAGCCTCCGCCGACAATCCTCTGCTCGGACTTCTTGCCGGCACTATTGGCACATGCATAATGCAAAGCACGGGAATGTTTGCGGGCATTTTGATGGTATTTGCCAAGGAAGGCCTCATCGACATCTCCCAGGCATACCCGCTCGTCATCGGCTCCACACTCGGCACATGCCTGCTCATCGTGATAGCATCCGTGGGCGGCACCACGCAGAGCAAACGCACAATGATGGCGCACGTACTCACCAAATGCGCCGGAGCAATCATCTTTATGGCATTGATGCCAGTGATGGTGGCGTTAATCGAATGGGTTTGCGAGACCGTCAACTGCTCGCCTGAACGTCAGATTGCCAACATACACCTTATTTTTAATATTGGCGAGGCATTCGTGCTGCTGCCATTCTGCGGCGTGTTTGTAAAGGTAATCGAAAAATGGGTGACACCCTCCAAAAACACGTCCAAGGACAAGGTGAAGACATCGGGATACCTCAAATACATAGACCTCAATGTCATCTCCGTGCCGCAGACAGCAATAGAATCGTCAATATCGGAGACTGCAATGCTCATCAAGCTGTGTTCGAGGATATTCGACAAGGCTACCATTGTATTTGAAGACTACAACCCCGACAATATCGACGCCAAGCGGCTCAACCAAAAGACCCTCAAAAGGCTCGCGGACAAGCAGCAGACATTCAAGTACGTACAGGAGGAAGTGAGCCAATACCTCTTCATCGTGGGGCGCAAGGACATCCAGCAATCCACCTCCAAGCAAATCTACGGCATAATGTCGGTGCTCGAACAGACCTCTTGCATCGTGGATACGGTAATGGGCGGACTTGTGCCGCTGTACGACAAGCTGTGCCGCCTCGATATGAACTTCACCACCGAAGGCGTATCGGAAATCAAGGTGTTCATCTGGGCAATCAACAACCACTTCCGCGAGCTCTTCACCGCAATCGAGAAACACGACGCAAAAAAAATCGCGTCGGTGTCACAGGCGATAGAACTCACGCGGCACAACACCGAATCGCTCCGTATGTCGCACATCAAGAGGCTATGGAACGACGACCACCAGGCCGCAGCCGCCACGCACGAAGTGCACACGCAGCTGATAGACACACTCGCAAGCATCACCGCGATATTGTCGTCCATCACCGTGACATTTGCGAAGTCAATAATCACCAGCGACGGCTCCAAATAACCATTGAAACTAATTTTTTTTGAGCAAATATGGCTACAATCACGATTTTTTGCTAAATTTGCGCTAATTTACAACAACAAAAAAACACGAACATGAAAATTAAAGCAACATTCATAGCATTGGCACTGATATTGGCGATGACATCGCTCCTATCGTGCAACCAGACGCCCAAACAGATGCTCACCGGCGAATTTAAGATAACGTCCATCACCACCGACCGCAAGATGCCCGCCGAGGAAACTGAAATCTGGACCCAGGCGATGGAAGACATCAAGGAAAGCACCTTGCTCATTCTCAATGCCGACGGCACGATGCAGGAGACCGTAAGCGGAGTCACCACCAAAGGCACGTGGGAAGTCATCGGCGAGGAAGGCGAAGAAGGCGAGTCGATGGTGCTCAAAATCGTCAAGGAAAACAAATCGACCATCAATATGAAAATCAGCGAGCTTTCGGGCAGCGGCTACACATACGTAGAGCCTGACAAGGCGACGCAAAGCCAGACGGTAATATCATACACCAAAGTTAAGTAGAACGACAAAAAATTGGAACGGATACTCATCACATACTCACACGACGGCAAGGACGCCGCCAACAAAGTGCAGGAAACCCTCCGCAAAGCAGGATTCCGCAGCACACTGGGCGCATTGTGGATAGACGAAAACGGCGCAACACCCGAGGCAGTAATTGCCGTAATCACCAACGACTCGCTCAACGACGCCGACATGGCGGGACTTCTCCACGAATGTGAGCAGAGGTACATCACCGTAGTGCCATTTGTGGCTGAAACCCTGCCCAAAAACATCCTCACCGACTTTTTCCTCGACGAACACGTGTGGATAGACGGCGCGGCGCAGCCATTGAACACCGCACTCGCCGACCTTGGCGACCTCTTCAAGCGCAATTACAAGGAACTCTCCAAGCCCGCCACCAAGAAAAAAGACGAATACGGCAAAAAACAAGCCGCCGCACCAGCCAAAGCCGCCGCCAACAAGGTGACGCCAAAGGCGCAAGAGCCATCCGAAAAGGAAAAGCTGTACCGAAACCTATTCATTGTGAGCCTTGCAGTGATTGCGGTGATATTGTTCATACTCGTCAATGGCGGCACCAAGCAGGAAAACCGCGAGGCACTCACACAGCAGGCCAATTACCAAAACTCGCTCGGCAAGTCAAACATCCAGATAGAACTCAGCTCCGAACTCAAAAACAGCGAGCGCGCACTCGTGGGCTATTGGATAATGTCCGACTACCTCGACAACCAATACCGCGCCACTCGCGAGGACAGCCTGAGGCTGCAAGAGTCGCTCAAATCGCTCATCGGCGTGGTGAGCCTCAGATTCAACGCCGACAAGACATTCTCGCGCACAGGCTACTCAGAACAACCAGAGACCGGTACTTGGGAATACGACCCGCAGTCAAAAATCATCAAGCTCAAGCCCACTGGCGTCAATCAGTACGACAATGTGCAGATACAGGAAGTGACCGACACGAAGCTCATCATCGTAGTGACGGAAAAGGTGGACAACAATTCCATCATCACCAAACTAATATTCACCAAAAACCGCTAAAACACCGACATACAAATGAAACTTGCCAAAATAATAACGGCAGCAGCAGCGATAATGCTGGCGTCGTGTTCCAATCCGCTCGAGACTCAGCTTATGGGCACGTGGACATTGCAGGAATGTGAAATTCCCAAACTCGACTCGGTATGCGCCGCAATGGCGGAGGAAGGCGTGGAATCCACCAACAAGGCGATAGAACTGCTGCGCCATCAGCTCGACTCCACCAAATCCGCCGACAAGAAGAAGGAACTCCTCGAACAGGAACAACTGCTCAAGGCAGACCTCGACAACTGCACCCCGGACAAGATCAAAGAAGAGTTCAAAGCCCTCTGCCAGGAGAAGATAGGCGCGTTCAGCATCTCCTTCAAGGAAAACAAGCAGATACAGATACACGTCCCTGGCACCGACGAACAGTTTGGCACTTGGCGCGTGACCGGCGACACCGTAGTCACAATGTTTGACAATCAGCCAGCCGAAATTATGATTGTAAAAGACGTCACCTCAAAAAATCTCACACTTTTTTCACCCTCGCCCGGTGACAGATTGGTGGATTTGGTAATGAAATTAGGCAAGAACTAAACTTTTTCACAAACATTAAGTCTAATGGATTTGAAAACTGGTTTTCCAAATCCATTTTTTTTGCTTAAATTTGCAATATCAAACACAAACAAACACATCAAACAAACAATCAAATCATGCTAAAAAAAATACGTACAATCCTTGGGACAATATTCCTCGTGTGCATCACGGCGATGTTCCTCGACTTTACGGGTACGCTGCACATGTGGCTGTCGTGGATGGCAGACCTGCAATTCCTGCCCGCCGTCCTGGGTCTCAATATCGTTGCGATACTCATTGTCCTCGCCCTGACATTATTGTTTGGACGCATCTACTGCTCGGTCATCTGTCCGGCGGGAACGTATCAGGACGCGGTGTCGCACATTGCGGCTAAATTCAAGAAAAACCGCTTCTCATTCTCCAAAGAAAACAAGATACTGAGGTTTTCGGTGCTTGGAGTCTTTGTGATTTTGCTTTTGGTAGGTCTCAATGGCATTGCAATCCTCATCGCTCCGTACAGCGCATACGGACGAATGGTTCAGAATCTGTGGCAGCCTATATATATAGGTGTCAACAACCTCCTCGCCAAAGCCGCCGAGCATTACGACTCCTACGCCTTCTACGAGAAGGAAGTCTGGATCAAGGCGATGCCGGTGTTCATAGTTGCAATCATTACATTCATCACCTTCACCGTGCTTGCATGGCGCGGCGGCCGCACCTGGTGCAACAACATCTGCCCCGTAGGCACAGTACTCGGCTACCTGTCTAAATTCTCCCTCTTCCAAATCCGCATCGACGCCGATAAGTGCGTCAACTGCCGCCTTTGCGAAAAGAATTGCAAATCGTCCTGCATCGACATCGATACGCACACCGTGGATAGCAGCCGATGCGTATCCTGCATGAATTGCCTCGGCAAATGCAAGAAAGACGCTATCCACTACGCACGCGCATCAAAATCGAAATCCGCACACGCCAAAGAAGACAAGCCCAATGCATCTCTCCGCGCAATGCTTACCACAACGGCTACATTGGCGGCAACATCGGTGCTTCACGCTCAAGACAAGACCACCGACGGCGGACTCGCAGTGATTGAAGACAAAAAAATTCCTGAGCGTGAGACTCCCGTAAAACCCGCTGGTTCAATGAGTTTGAGCTCGTTTTCAAGCAAATGCACCGGCTGCCAGCTCTGCGTAGCCGCCTGTCCAAACGGTGTATTGAGGCCGTCCACCGACCTTGCTACCTTCATGCAGCCTGAAATGGGATTTGAACACGGATATTGCCGTCCCGAATGTACCAAATGCGGCGAAGTTTGCCCAGCCGGAGCTATCAAGCCCATCACACGCGAGCAGAAGACCTCAATCCGCGCCGGACACGCCGTCTGGGTCAAGGACAATTGCCTTCCACAAAAAGACGGCGTCTCCTGCGGCAACTGCGCTGAACATTGTCCCTCGGGCGCAATCACAATGGTGCCCCTGCCAGACAATCCCAAGGTGAAAATCCCGTCCATCGACACGGAACGCTGCCTCGGTTGCGGCGCATGCGAACACCTCTGCCCTGTACGCCCCTTCTCCGCAATCTACGTGGAAGGCAACCTCGTACACGGCGACATGTAATCATTCTTTAATCTTTAATCTTTTTCAACTTTAATCTCTAATCTAAAAACTATACACTTAACATGGACAACATCAACAGGCGCGACTTCCTCAAAGTAGCTGGCACTGCGGCGGCGGTCACTGCCGTATCTGCAAGCTGCGGGGACGCCGTTAATACTGGCAAAATAGCCGATACAACAACGTCGGTATCCAAAAACATCCCCACCGACAAGATGACATACCGCACCAACCCCAAGACCGGCGACAAGGTTTCAATCTTGGGCTATGGAATGATGCGACTCCCCACCATCAGCAACCAGAGCGCACGCGAGAGCGGCGACGAAATCGACCAGGAAACCGTCAACAAACTCGTTGACTACGCCATCGAACACGGTCTCAACCTCTTCGACACATCGCCCGCATATTGCCGTGGATTGTCGGAAACGGCCACTGGCATCGCGCTCAGTCGCTATCCAAGGGACAAGTATTTCATCTCCACCAAGCTCTCCAACTTTTCGCCGCAACAGTGGACACGCGAGGAGTCAATTGCACTTTACAAAAAGTCGCTCAAAGACCTCCAAGTTGATTACATTGACTACCTGCACCTCCACGGCGTAGGCATGGGCGGCATGAAACAGTTTAGTCAGCGTTACCTCGACAACGGCGTGCTCGACTACCTGATGCAGGAGCGCGAGGCAGGACGCATCAAAAATCTCGGCTTCTCGTTCCACGGCGAGCAAGAAGTGTTTGAGACTCTCGTTGACAATCACGACAAATACCATTGGGACTTCGTAATGATACAGATGAACTACGTCGATTGGAAGTACGCCCATCAGCTCAACCCCGCCAACGTGGACGCCGAGCATCTCTACAACCGCCTTACGGAAAAAGGAATACCCGTATTTGTAATGGAGCCTATACTTGGCGGCCGCCTCGCCAAACTGCCCTCGCACGTCCAAGAGATGTTGCGCGAGCGTCGCCCCGAGAGCAGCATCGCGTCGTGGTCGTTCCGCTGGATTGCCACACACCCCAACATCCTCACCATCCTCTCCGGCATGACGTATATGGAGCATTTGCAAGACAACCTATCCTCGCTCTGCCCCCTCGAACCCTGCACCGAAGAGGAAAACACGCTCTTGCAGCGCGTAGCCGACGAGTTTGTGAAATTCCCGCTCATCCCCTGCACCGCGTGTCAGTATTGTATGCCGTGTCCATACGGCATCGACATCCCAGGCTCGTTCACACATTATAATAAGTGTGTCAACGAGGGACACATCGCGGTATCCACACAGGACGAAAACTTCAAGGAAGCCCGTCGCCGTTTCCTCATCGGCTACGACCGCGTGGTTGAACCGAAGCGACAAGCCGCCCATTGCATCGGTTGCGGCACATGCGTATCGCACTGCCCGCAAAACATCCGCATCCCCCAAAAGCTCCGCGACATCAACGACTATATGGAGAAATTGAAACAAGAGACGCTGTAAAAAACACAACTCCCCCACCCCAAAAAACGGTGCGAATCGACTGGATTCGCACCGTTTTTTTATTATGTCAAGATTATCAATTATTTAACAATTATTAACACAAAATATTGCTGTTTTCTCTAAAAAAATTACAACTTTTGAACAAAATTTTGCCAAGACTAATTGGAATAATTATTAACTAATATAAACTCTTGAAAATGAGAAAGATTACACTTCTTAAATTTGGCTTGATGCTCGTGCTCTGCGGCCTATTAGCAGTATCGTGCAGCAAGGGCAGCAGCGGCGGCGATGATCCGCAGCCGACACCCAACAACGGAGGAACCAACAACAACGGCAGTGGTGACAACGGCGGCGGCAATGGCGGCGGTAACGGCAACACTACCACCGAATACACCCTCTCATTTGATGTCAACGGCGCAACAGGCTCCATAGAACCAATCAAATTCACCACGGACGCGAAAATCCCTGATGCATCTGTCGTTAAATACGACAAGCACACATTCCTCGGATGGAGCACCGACAAAAACGCAACATCCCCCGAATACAAGGCAGGCGACACTTACAAGGGCAAGACAGCCACACTCTACGCTATTTGGACCGAAGTATTCAAAATCACCTACACCTTCAATGACAACGTAAAAACTTCCGAGTTTACAGCTGTTGATTTCAGCAATGGCACGGCATTGATAAACTGCGAAGTGCCTCTCAAAGACAACGAAGTGCTTGTATGGAAGGACAAGGACGGCAACACCTACGAAAACGGCGCAAAAGTTCCCAAAGCAGCCGACCTCGATCTCACCGCCGACATCTCCAACAAAGTGAGCGGCGGAGCCACATCCGAAGAGTGGCAGTACAAGGATTATTTCAACAACAATTAACAACAAGCTACCATGAACCTCAACATAGCAAAATACACACTTCTTGCCGCCACAGTATCGCTCGCTGCATGCCAGCGCGACGACGACGGATACACGGAGCAGCTCCCCGCCGCAGAAGGCAACATGTCTTTCTCGGCATCATTCGAAAGCTCGCTCTCCAAAGCGGCTCTCCATTATGACAGCGAAGTGCCCACAAGCTCCTCAAAAATTGTGACGTACTTCCAGTCGAGCGACGCCCTCTCGGTATTCGACGGCTACGCCAACAACAAGTTCACAACACAGGACAACGGTGCCAACGCAACATTCGCAGGAAGGGCAAAAGCATCCGAAAAAGGATACCTCGCATTGTTCCCATACAACCCGTCAGCCACCATCAACGCCGATGGAACGCTGTCAGCAACCATCCCCACCAAGCAAAACGGCGGCAAACTCGACGGCATCATCGCCCTCGCGTACACCACAGCCAGCGGAAGCGACTTCACCCTCCGCAACGCAACATCACTCATTGGACTCCACACCAAAGGCAACATCAAATCGCTCAAAGTGGAATCGACCCACCCGATAGCAGGCAACGTAACGGTTGCAATGGACGCAGCCGGTCTTCCATCTGTATCTGGCGCAACAGAAAAGACAGTAGAGCTCATAGACTCCCAAAACGGCGGATACATCTCCGTAATGCCCTCCACAGGAGCCAACCTCGTCGTCAACTACACCCTCAACGACGGTACCAACAGGACAGTATATTTCAGGGACGTGACATTCACACGCAGCCAAATCCTCGACTTCGGCAATATCGACGAACTTGCCACCATCACATTCGACGTCTCCAACATCGCCGGTGCAGCACCAATAAATAGCTACAGCGTCAAGCAAAATACATCGCCCTTCCTGCCCAACTCAATCGGCGAAGGCATCACCTACAACGGCTGGATAGGCAGCGACGGCAATTTCTATCTCAAAGGCGAAACCATCCAAAACATCGCATCCGATATGAGCTTCGTGGCAATTGCCGGCAACGAAAAAATCCTCATCTTCCAGTACAACGGCAAGTCGATGTTCATACAATTCAAGGAAGGCACAGCAGTAACAATGCCCACCGTCACCGAAGCCCCCGAAGGCAAAGTGTTCAAAGGATGGTCGGAAAGTGCCAACCCCTACCAAGTGCAATATGAACCGGGCAAGGACTACGTGATAACAGTCAACAACGCATCGCGCAACATCTACGCATTCTACGATTACAAGGACGTAACAATAACCCTCGACGCCAACGGCGGCACATTCGACGACAATACCACCAAGAAAGAAATCACCCACAAATATGGCACAAAGGTTGAACTCACGCCCAAACCCACCAAAGCCGGACAATGGTTCAAGGGATGGGACGGCGCAGCAACCCACGACTTCAAATCCGACGTGACATTCAAGGCTATCTGGGGCGCAATCTCCAAAATCACTTACAAAGACTTCAACGGCAACACCGTTAAGACCGAAGATTACAATGACGGCGGCGACGTCACCATCAACAACAGCATCCAGCTCAACGCGATGATCAAGGCTTGGAACACCAAGCAGGACGGCTCAGGCACAGAATACATACCCGGACAGACCTACAACGGCCTCACCGGCAATATTACACTCTACCCCATCAAGTCTGACCAAAAGCCGTCGGCAATCGACCGCTGGACGATAATTGACTTCTAAACGAAACATCCTTAACTTTTTTACGTTACACACAAAACGAACCATAACCATGAAATCAAATAAAATATCGATATACGCCCTGTTGCTCGCCGGAATCGGACTCTGGTCCTGCAACAATGACGACATGGAGCAAGCCGCAGGCACATTGTCAGGCGGCTCAGGCGAAATGGTCGACATGACATTCAGCGCAACAATGGGCACATCGCTCTCCAAGAGCACAGTCTCCGCCACCACGGGCGAAACTCAATTCAGCAGCGAAGACCACATCAAAGTGTTTGCAGACGGCACAGCCGCAGAATTTGCGTGCGCAGGCGTATCGGACGACGGCAAGGAGGCGCAGTTTGCAGGTACAATCAAGAAGGCCAACAGCTACTACGCATTGCTCCCCTATCAAGAGAAGGCTACGGCAAGCGGCAACACCCTGACGGTGACCATCCCCGCCGAGCAGACGACGAAATACGAGGAGCTTATGGTGGGCTACACCGCCAATGACGCACAGGCATTCCAATTCAAGCACGTGGGCGCGATGATACGCTTCAACACCCAGAAAAAATTCTCCTCGATTGAGATAGAAGACACCAAGGGCAACAAAATAGCCGGCGATGTCTCCGTAAAAATCGGCACGGACGGCACGATAACGGAAGTGTCGGGCGGCACATCGACAACAGTGTCCGTCACACGCGACATCGAAAAAGCAGAATACGTGCTCATCACCATCAAGCCCGGCACATACGAAGCCAACGAGCTCAGAATCCACTTCAAAGACAAGTCGAAAGGATACAATTTCACCCACATCATCGACAAGCAGGTGACCTTCGATAGCGGCGTCATTTATTCATACGGCAATGTAGGCAAATGGCTCATCACCTGCTATGACAATGACAACCCCAGCAAGGTGCTCTTTAAGCTGTACGCCGCCGACTACGACCAGGCAACAGGCGGTATCAGCGGCAAAGCCGTCCTTCCTCAGCTCACCGCAGACAACGGCTACGTATTCGGCTACGACACCAAAGCCAATTCCACCAGACTTAGATACACCACAAACATCAACAACGTCACATCAGACATCACACTCTACACCGTCAAAGTGAAGGGCATAAGCGTCAAGGTGTACAACAACGGCGCCGACAAGGAGCCTGTCGAGATTTTGGCGTGTCCAGGTTCTGAGGTAACGCTCCCCGAAATCATAATGCAACCTAAGGAAGGCCATTCATGCGGCTATTCCAGGACTCCAAACGGAGAACCGACACTGATGCCGGGCTCCACAATTGACGTGGAAGAATCGCCAATCTCCATCTACGCCGTCGAGATTGAATCATTCACCGCCAATATCTATACCGACGCGACTTCGCAGAAACCCGCCAAGACATTCTCAGGCATAGGCGGATTCACGTTCACACTGCCGTCGCTGCCTGCCAAGAGCGGATATTTTGCAGGATACAACACCACTGCCAATAGCGACGAAATCAAGTACTACCAGGGTCAGAGCATACTATACGACACATACATATTCGACCAGACCACCAATTTCTACCCCGTGTACCGCGAACTTGTGGACATCACCAAGACCAATACAGTTAGCTTAGCTGGCGTCACAGTGGGCACAAGCGACTTAAATTCGACAGAAATCCTCGGAACACTTACAAAAGTGGAGAAAGGCACCTGCTCCGTATTCAAGTTCACCAACCACTGCAACCCCTCAGGACTGTCCTCTGACAACGTGACAATCCAGCTGAAGGGCAAAAACGACATCAGCACATCCAGCTCCAAGAAAATCTCTGTCAACCAGAAGCAATACGGAGAAGCAGAGTTCTACCTCGGGTCCGGCGACTTTATGTCCAACATCAACAACACCGAAGTTACCGTGAAGGTTTACAACAAGGGCGGCGTGGCTGACGTAGAAGTTACATGGACTGGCTCCAACGATAGACAGTCAAACACCGCAAAGTTCAACAACATCAGCACCTGGGACGAGTTGTATGTAACATTCGGTGTCAAAAATTCATACATCGAGCTGAAATAACAGACAATAACAATTAGCATATAACAAGACACTCTAATTATGGCAAAAGAGAGAGAAAACAAAGAACTATTTCAAAAGACGATGCTGTTCGAGTGTGCATGGGAAGTCTGCAACCAGGTAGGCGGCATTTACACCGTCATCAGGTCCAAGATTCCCGCCATCGTCGACAATTGGAACTCAAACAACTACTTCCTCCTCGGCCCCTACTTCGAGGATCAGGCGTCGGCGGTATTCGACCCCATCGACGACCTCACCGACTCAGTGGGATACGCCGTGCACACAATGAGGGAGAGGGGCATCGACGTCCATTATGGT
>JAFXMJ010000021.1 GCA_017530465.1 Bacteroidales bacterium | reverse complement strand
GACGTCAGAAGCCAACGTTTCGATTGCCTTTGTGATGTCGTCGTTGATGGTGCCCTTGGAGAGCGGTTCGAGTACGTCGTTCTTGTGGGTCACCTCCAATTTTTCGAGGAACTCCTTCTCAAACTCGCGTACCTTGTCGAGCGGAACGTCTTTCATCAAATTGTGCGTACCACAATACAGGATTGCAATCTGCTGCTCCACGCGGTAGGGGCTGTACTGCGGCTGTTTGAGGATTTCCACGTTGCGGCGGCCTTTCTCCAAAACTGCCACTGTGGCGGCGTCGAGGTCGGAGCCGAATTTGGAGAACGCCTCCAACTCGCGGAACTGAGCTTGATCCAGTTTCAACGTACCAGCCACTTTTTTCATCGCCTTGATTTGCGCGCTACCACCTACACGCGATACCGAGATACCTACGTTGATGGCGGGACGCACACCGGCGTTGAAGAGGTTTGACTCCAAGAATATCTGACCGTCGGTGATGGAAATCACGTTGGTCGGGATGTACGCCGAAACGTCGCCTGCCTGAGTCTCGATGATTGGCAACGCAGTCAACGAGCCGCCGCCCTTCAACATCGGACGTATTGACTCGGGCACGTCGTTCATATTCTTGACCACCTCGTCGTTGTCGATAATCTTTGCCGCACGTTCCAAAAGACGTGAGTGCAGATAGAACACGTCGCCCGGGTAAGCCTCACGTCCCGGCGGCCTGCGGAGGAGCAACGACACTTCGCGGTACGACACTGCCTGCTTGCTCAGGTCGTCATAGACGATGAGCGCGGCGCGGCCCGTATCGCGGAAAAATTCGCCGATTGCGGCACCCGCGTAGGGCGCATAATACTGCAATGCAGCCGGTTCGCTCGCCGTCGCCGATACGATGACGGTGTAAGGCATCGCGCCCTTCTCCTCCAATGTCTTGGCGATGGAGGCAACGGTGGAGCCCTTCTGACCTACCGCCACATAAATACAATAGACGGGCGTACCCTTGTCGTAAAATTCTTTTTGGTTGATGATTGTGTCGAGGGCGATAGCCGACTTGCCGGTCTGACGGTCGCCGATGATGAGCTCGCGCTGACCGCGTCCGATTGGAATCATTGCGTCGATGGCCTTGATACCAGTCTGCAACGGCTCTTTTACCGGCTGACGGTAAAGCACGCCCGGAGCCTTGCGTTCCAGCGGCATATTGTAGAGTTCGCCGGTAATCTCGCCCTTGCCGTCGAGTGGCTCGCCGAGGGTGTTGATTACGCGCCCGAGCAGACCTTCGCCGACATTGATGGAGGCAATCTTGCCGGTGCGCTTGACCTGCGAGCCCTCGTGTATGTCGTCCGACGGACCCAAGAGCACGGCACCGACGTTGTCTTCTTCGAGGTTGAGCACGATGCCTTTGACACCGTTTTCAAACTCAATCATCTCGCTCGCCTGCACATTGGACAATCCGTAAATGAGCGCAGTACCGTCCGCCACCTGCAATACGGAGCCCACCTCGTTGAGAGATACCTCCGTCTCGATGCCTTGCAGCTGACGCTTGATTATTTCGGATACTTCGCCCGCTTTGATAGAAGCCATAGTTGTTTGAGTATTTAGTATTTTTACTTTAAATTTTCCTTTATTTTGGCAAGTTGCGTCCTTACGCTTGCGTCATACACCTTGTCGTCCACCTGCACGATAAGACCGCCGATGATGTCGGGGTTTACCTTCACGGTGAGTTCCACGTTGGAGTCGCCGCCCACGCTCTTGGCGAGTGCGCAGACCTTCTCCTTGACGCTGTCGGTAGCTGCCACCGCCGACGTTATCTGCACGCGCTTGATATTCTTGCTCCTTGCATAGAACTCGGCAAAATTGAGGCAGATCATCCGCAGAAAATTTTCCCTTTTGTTTTTGACAAGCACCTTGAAGAAGTCGAGCGTCAATTTGTTGAAGCTGTTGGCAAAAAGGTTGTCGAATATCTCCACCTTCCTGTCGTCGGCCATCACGGGGCTTTCGAGGAGCATCTTGAAGTCGGACGACGAATTGATGCAGCCCAGCAGCGATGCCATATCGCCGCGCACTGTATCTTCGCTGCCCGCCTCAGTTGCCGCCTGCAACAATGCCTTGGCATACCTTACCGATATTTTGCTATCGTTCATAGTAAGCAAAAATTATTTTTTTAGTTGAGACTAATGTTTTTTACAAGATCCTCCACGTACTCGCCCTGCTTGGTCTCCGTGCTGAGCTCGCGGCGCAGAATCTTCTCGGCTATTTCCACCGAAAGTTCCGCCACCTTGCTTTGGAGTTCGGCTTTGGCGGCTTCCTTCTCCGCCTCTATTTCGCGGCGGGCGGCGAGGATTATCTTGTCGGCCTCGGCCTTGGCTGCTGTCTGAGCCTCAGCCACTATCTTGTCCTTGGCATCCTTGGCCTCGCGAAGCATAGCTTCACGCTCCGCCCGAGCCTCACGCATCATGGCTTCGTTGCTCGATACGAGCTTCTCCATCTGCAATTTGGCTTCGTTGGCGGAATCGAGCGACTTGGCTATCTCGTCTTCGCGATCCTGCAACATTTTCAGGAGTGGCTTCCATGCGAACTTGCGGAGTATTATCAGCAATATGCTGAACGACACCACCATCCAAAACAGAAGTCCAAAATCCGGAATCACTAAATCCATATCAATCCTTTGTTTAAGAAATTAAGTATTCTGCCCCTCCGCCAACCGCATCGCGGCAGAATACAAAACTTGAATAGTTGTTCAGGTGCTTCATTGCACCTCGGACGTTAGGCAACGATTACCAACAGACAGCATACCACAGCGAAGAAGGCAACACCTTCCACGAGGGCTGCGGCGATAATCATGTTGGAACGGATGTCGCCTACCGATTCCGGCTGACGTGCGATGGCTTCCATTGCGGATGCGCCAATCTTGCCAATGCCAAGACCTGCACCAATTACGCCAAGACCTGCGCCCAATCCGGCACCAAACTTAGCCAAATACATGGTCATGTCAACGTTCTGCATTGCGTCAAGCAAAATGTTCATAAGTGTCATAATCTATAACTATTTATGATGAATAATAAAAATAATTGTCTATTTGTTGTTGCGCATGAGACGCACGACCGTGCGCCTCTACATTTAATGTGCGACTTCTACCGCCTTCTCTTCATGCTCGCCGCCTATCGCCATACTGAAATAGATTGACGAGAGGAGTGTGAACACGTAAGCCTGGATGAAGGCCACCAAGAGTTCCAATACCGACATGAATATTGTGAATGCCACCGATACAGGAGCCACGCCGTAGCCAACGCCCGCCGACTTCGCGCCGAAGATGAAAATCAGCGAGTAGAAACTCAACGCGATGATGTGACCTGCGGTGATGTTGGCAAAGAGACGAACCATAAGCACAATCGGCTTGGTGAACACACCCATAAGCTCCACGATGGGGATGATGGGCGGGCAGTTCAACCACAACGGCACGCCGTGAGGCCAGAAGATGTCCTGCCAGTATTCCTTGTTGCCGGAGAATGTCGTAATAAAGAAGGTGAACAACGCCAATACACATGTAACGGCGATGTTGCCGGTGAGGTTGGCGCCGCCCGGGATAATCGGGATGAGACCGAGGAGGTTGTTGATGAAGATAAAGAAGAACACCGTCATCAGGAAAGGCATGAATTTGTCGCCGTTTTTCTTGCCGAGCGATGCGTAGGCAATGTCGTCACGAACAAAGAGCACAATGATTTCCAATGCGTTGTAGAAGCCGTGAGGAGCCTTGCCGACGTTCTTGGCGTAGTATTTCTTCATACCGATGAACATGAAGCAAATCAGAATCATGCTGAAAAACATCGCCACGACGTTTTTGGTGATTGAGAAGTCCCAGGGACGCTCGCCCGTGGACACCTCCACAATCTTGCCATTGTCGCCAATCTTGAATCCCTCGTACTCCGCGTGTCCGTGATGGAAGTTGGACGACGAAAACAGATGGAATCCGCTCTGCCCACTATATAATATACAAGGCAGCGGCAGGCTGAGATGGAAATCCCCAAAAGTAGCGATGTGCCACTCGTAAGAGTCGCCGATGTGGTTCATGATAAACGGACCGGCATTAAAGTCTGCTCCGCTACCCTCTGCGGCGGCGTGATTGCCGCCCTCTTCCTGCGCAAAAGTGGCTATTGACATCATCAGCATCAACGCCAACATCAGTATTCTTTTCTGTAAATTCATAATTAACAGTCGATTTGCTATCCGTGATGATATGCTTATTTTTGTTTCCTAAAAGTAGAGAGGATTTTTGATATAAAAAAATTTTTTTTCAATTTTTTAACAAGAATTTAACAGTGATGCCTATTAACATTTTGGATTTCAAGGCGATAAGAGGTGAAATTTTTATTAATTTTTTTTTGAAGGGCAATTGTCATATATTGCTCAATAAGACTCAAACAGTACTACGATGCCCGATTTAATGTTTTGTTAACATCTAATACGAAACCTTTGCGGCGTTGCTGACGTAAAAGGGAAGTAAAACAATGGTAAAAAAAATTAAATTCATTAAAATTATGAAGAAAAACAGAATCTTTCCGCTCATACTTGCCGGCGTGATGTTTTCCGGCATGATGATGACGCAATCTTGCAAGGACGACGACAACACGTCGGACGCCCAGCGCGACCCAGACGCAATAGCCGCTGACCCGTATGAAAAATCGGGCGAACCTGGCGTATTACTCTACTCCATCCTTTCTACGGTGTCTGCAATCGACTCACTTCCCGACAACTGGAAAGATGCCACCTTTGAGCCTACAATAGGTACAGTGCTCGACGAAGCCGACCCTCTCACCCGTTCGGTCGCTGTGGCAGACCTCAACGAGGCCATTGCCAAATTCAACGCGATGACCCTTCAGAATCTTCCCGCAGATACCAAGGAAAAACGTATAGACATAGAAGGTGTAGGTGCATTGCTCTACACCGTGGAAGAATCCAGCGACTGCATCGCCTCCATACAATTTGAAATCAAGCAGCTTCCGCGCCTCCAGACACTCAATCTGGTATCCGCTGACAAAATCAACAACAGCTCCAACGGAAAGTTTAAAGGCGACCCCTACTACAACATCGGCGATGTAGTGAAGGACAATGACAATTGCTACTGGATCTGCATCCGTTGCGCCTCGTCGGAAGACAGCAAGGAGACATCTCACTGGGTATCGTTCCAGATGGCGTCCGGCGACTCCAACATCAAAACATACGACGCTGCCAATGGCAAGCAGAAGGCTATTTTGCCTAAAGACCTGGGCACGGACGATGATCTCCACCTCGTAACATTGCTCCTCGCCGCCCTCAACGACACCGTAGGCTACAAGAACTACGCAGCCAACTTCAATGCTGCTGCTGGTCCATTCGGCATCAATAGGAAATACTCCACACCCGATCACATCAGGGAAGTTGCAAGGCTTTGGGAAGAAAACAAAATCTGGGACAAAGTACTCCCCAAGAACATCAACAAGGACTACTTCAGCTCCGCTCAGAACCCCAACGGCATCAACTTGTTCTACAACACCAGCAAGTCTAAATCTCTTTTGAGCGGCAATCCTATCGAGACATACCTCATCGAAGCAGACGGCGTGTTGTTCTCGTCGTACAGGACGGCTACACAGCTCATCGACCGCACCACAGGCACATTCGACATCAAAGAATATATCGAAAATGGCAAAAAAGTGACTCTCTCCAATATCGGTCCTGACAAGGCTCTCGTAGTACGCACCAAGACAAGCATCGACCTTGCAAGAAGCTGGTTCGAACCTGACGCCACCCAAGCGATTGCCGGCTTGAACGAACAGTTCATCTACAACAAGAAAAAGGCAAAAATCATCACAGAGCCATACTTCAAGGCTGGCGACATCATAGAGGAGGAAATAAGCAACACCGAAAAAATCCGCTGGATATGCATCGCTCCATCGCAGGCCGGCACCATCGACAACAGCACTCGCAAGGCCACATTCATCACCTTCGAGGGCGTCACCAAGAATGGCAAGCAAGCCAACAACGTTTACAACGCCACCAACAACGAGAAAAAGCTCGGCATACAGCTCTACCAGTTTGCAGCATGGTATGAGGCCACTCTGAAGGCATACAAAACTAACGAAAACGACGTCAAAACCCACTATGAAAATGCTGGCATCGAAATCCCGAGTCTCTTCATCTCGCGCGACAGCTCGATAACGATTCAGACCAACAACACTCAGGTGTCCAGCAAGTCCACATCGTACTTCTGCGAGATGGCTTTCTATCAAAACGGCGTGGAAGGACAATCTGTGGCAAGGTTGTATATCGACAACCTGAACAACGGCACCGAGGCAGGTTCCGAGAAGAAGAGGTTCTACTGTATCGATACCGAATATGAGGACAAGCAGCCAATGTTCTTGGACGACATCGCCGATGAAGCCAAAGTAAATAAATACGGCAAGGTCGACAAATGGGTAATGCAACCTCAGGAAGGTCAGAACAATCACCACGCTCCACGCACCGCCAAATCCGACTATAACATTGACCAATATCTCTACACCAATTACACTGCCACTTATACGCCCAGTAAAGAATCGATGTTCAACGAGCCTGTGCACTTCTTCCGCACTATGGAACTGATAGACTACGGATATATGGTAAACTATGCGCCCAACGGACACAAGCTCACTATGAAGAAAAGCAGCACAGCATCCTGGTACACAGACTATACCTCCACGCTCTATGGCATCCATGACGAAAGTGCTGTAAAACGCTACGTCAAGCTCAATAGGAACCTCATCGACGTAACCAAGGCTGACTTCCAGAACTAAACAATACTTCATCAAATATATCGGAGGGGAGGGGCCTCCGCCCGTTTCCCTCCGTTATATTTAAAAAACTATCATAACGCAAGAAATAGACAACAAACAGAGAATCTGACACTATGAAGATCAACAGAATACAAATACTGGCGGCTGCCCTCACACTCACAGCGATTGCATCATTGCTGTCGTGCAAGGGCGATGATGATAGCGATTCACCTGCTGCACCGTCATTTAAGCCGATAGACATCGTCGTGCCTGTTGAGCCGGTGCCTGACTATAATATTGATGAAAATGCGCGCAAGGAGATTGTACCGGCAGTAGAATACAATGTTGCTCTGCTCTTACAAGAATGGTGCGGCATCAATGACGACACCCGCCCAAAAGACTTTATGTCGAAGACATTCGCCCCTACCATCGGCGAACCCACCGACAACCCGACAGAAATCATACACGCGGTCTGCAACATCGAATATGCCGATACCTTTGCCATCAAATCATTCGCCAACCTTGGCATCAACGCAGACGCGCCTGACGGATTCCAGTATCAGGGCGACGGCATCAGTGTCAGCTACACCCACATCAACGATGGCAATACGCTCGCCGTTATCAACGCCAGCGTGCCGCAGATACCGAACTTAACAAAAATTACGCTCGTCAAGCAGCTGGACGAGAAGGCATTGGACAACCCGACGTATTACCATTGTGGTGACATCAAAACATACAAAGGCATAGACTACATCTGCGTATCCCGCCACAAGTTTGGCGAGATGTCAAGGTGGATTTCCTTTGATGGCGATTTCAAGTACAACAACTTGGAGTGGCTTGCCACCGGCAACGACTTCGTGTATAAAGACGCAATGGCATCGCCGCAGACCATTGCCGCTTGGCTGCAAAACATATTCTTCGACCCTGACATGCTTATGGATGCCATGGACGCCAACAATCCAGCCGTTGTCCCCTCAGAAGAAGCTGTGGAGCTCCTCGCCGACAGGCTCCTCCACCAGCAATACGTCCTTGATGTTTTCAAAGCACCCGAGTCTCCTCTATTCAGGACGCTTGATACGCAGGACCTTTGGTCCAAAGAAAGCAACAAGGACGGATACACAATACTCACATACGCGCCCAACGGTCTGCTGCTCACAGGCAAGACGCGCTGGACGATGTCAAACGACAACAAAAACCACTACTGGCAGCCGTACCTCGCACTCGTAAGGAGCGAGGACACGGAGCAATTTGAAGCCGCCGTCAAGGCGCAGCCATCGCAGGGCGACCTTTCGCCAAAAATGTTCCACTGGGCAAAAATAGCCGACAACGTGGAGGGCGAAAATCACGCCGACGGAGAGCAATTTACTTACAGCCTGTATGTGGTGGCGATGTACTGGCGGCACGAAGTACCAGAAGGTGACTATCGTTTCTGTCTTCTCAACTTCACCAAGGATTGGTCAAAGAAAAATAATACCGAATTCTTTGATTACGACTGGACCGCCCGCAACATCCGCACCAAGGAAATTGTTTTTGCAGATTTCGGTAAGCCATACGATTTTTTTGAAGACTAACAAATCAAAACATAAACAAAAATGAAAAACAAGAATTACTACATAACGCTCGCAGCACTTGCAGCCGTGCTCGCCGCCGCTCCTTCGTGCAAGGACGACGACAAGCAGTCTGACCCCGCGAATGAGTTTACCGACGAGGTCGTAGGGTTGGAAGAAATAGAAGCCGATGACCTTGCCGGCCTCATCTCCACTTGGTGCAACATACCGGAAGCCGAACTCGCGAAAGGTTTCTCGACGCAGACGCACACGCCTGATGTAGGCGTAGTGATGGACGAGGCACATCCTGAAATACGCTGCATCAAGGTTAATTCCGTTCAGGAAGCCGACACAATAGCCGCTTCGATGCTTAGTGCCTTGGGATTCGACATTGAAAGGGCTGAATCGTTCTCCTACACAAGCGACAATGTCACCAAGATAAGCTACCGTCACGCAGGAGAGCACGACGACTCCAATACTCTTGCAGCCATCGAAGTAGATGTAGAAGCCATTCCGCTCCTCCAAGAGATCAAGTTTGTAAAGTCAATTGGCACCAATGCGGGTGAAACAACACCATTCTACCACATCGGCGACGTCATCCAGTACAAAGACAATTACTATTTATGCGTCAGCAACCACAAGGTTAATACGATGTCGCGATGGATTTCATTCGGAGGAATACAAGAAACCACCACATGTGGATGGGGCATGGCTGGAGAAGATTTCGTTTACAAAGAAAAAATGGCATCGTTCCAGACCATATACGGATGGATATACAATATTCTGCTCAACGACAACAACTTCAATGCTATATACAACAACGCCGAGTTGACCGAGCTGCAGAAGAACGACCTGCTCCCAACGCCCGACATCAAGGAAAAGTTAATAAAACAAATCACCTTCGATAGCGACTGCGACATTCTCGATCTGTTTTCCAACCCGAACAACACAGAAACAGACCTCGGCGAAATTCTGAAGCAATACAATGCTAAGAATACGGGCAAAGTCGCTTCATACGACAAATTTATTGTGTCACCGACCGACCTTTTCCTTGCAGACAAGATTAACTTGCAGAAAACCACGTCATCGGTCAACAACTACTGGGTACCATACGTTCTCTTGGTAAAAGACAGCGACATCTCCGCCTTCGAAAAACTCCTCACCGACTCGAAGTCGCAATCCTCATTGTCCACGAAATATTTTGAGAAGCGTGTGGTTCCCAACCACGACAAGCCTGCTGCCGCCAAATATTCTGTATATGAAGTAGCCGCGTTCTGGATGCACGCGCCCATCGTGTACCGATATGACAATATGACAAAAAGCAGCAGCGCAGTAGCCATATTCGACTTCGCTACGACCAAATCCTCTGACAACGCCTCTGATCAAGAATACAGGTGGCTCAACCGCAACATAACGACAAAGGAGCTTACATTCACCGACAAAGGTTCAAGCCACAAGTACAGCGAGGACGTTTACCGCAAAAACGGCAAATAATAAACGAAAATAACTAGCAACAAATAACGGACAAAAATGAAAAGGCCAAAACACTACCTCTCGTTCATCGCATTGTTTGCGATGCTTCTCGCCGCCCCTTCCTGCAAGGACGACGACAAGTCTGATGACTCCAATCAGGACGAACAAGTGGAAGAGTCGGTGGAAGACATCGCCGAGATAGCAAACGAAGACCTTGCATCCATAATCTCAGTATGGTGTACACAGGGCAAAAACGAGCTGCCGGCAGACTTCGCCACCAAGACTTTTGCTCCCAAAATCGGATTGGAGCTTCATCCAGAAACTCCGCAGACTCGCTACATCTGTGCGGCTACCGAGGCAGATGCCGACACAGCAGCATGCAGACTGCTCAGTTCATTGGGATTTGACATCGACAAACCCGACGGATTCACCTACTCCAGCGCATCGTTTGGCAAAGTGACGTACCGCCACGCCAACAGCAACGACGACGCCAACACCACTGGCATTATCGAAGTTGATATGAAGACAATCCCTACTCTAAGCGAAATCCGTTTCGTAAAGGATATGGGCACCAATGATGGCAACGACCCTTACTACAGAGTTGGAGACATTGTAAAATACAAGAACAAGGTATATGTCTGCGTAGCGAATCACCAGAAAGGCGAATCGGCCACCTGGCTCACATTCGACGGCGAACATAGCATTGGCAAATGCAGTTGGATGACAATGGGCAAGGACTATGTCTATAACGATAAAATGGCAATGGGTGTTACCATTTCAGAATGGCTTAAGAACATAATACTCGTACCAAGCGTGTACAACAATCTTGTCCAGCACGCTGGCAATCACCTTAAGTCAATTGCACCTCCGCAAGACTACAAGGCCGACTTCTTGAAAAGTCTCATTTTCTCAGATGAAGATTTTTCCGCAATACTGGACTTACATTCCAGCAAATCAAGCACCAAGTTCAACGAACAAATCACGATGAGGCATCGTAGAGATTCTATCATCAAATCCAAGAGCGAGATAGAATACAGATTCGCCCCAAAACTGCTGCTCTGCGACAAAATGCGATGGGCAATGGGAACTTCAAACCACTATTGGGTTCCTTACATAATAATCGTTGAAGTATCCAAGGAGGAAAGCAGAGAGTACGTAGAAAACATTATGGACAAGTACCCTTCACAAAATGACCTGGACGCAGACCACTTTTATATGACAACACAAAAGCGTTTCACTGTCTCTTCAACCGGCAAAGAATATACGATATATACCGTGGCAGCCTACTGGCAGCACAAGTCTTTTGATGTAACATTTAATGACCAAAAGTACAAAGCAAAAGCCACATTCAACTTTACCACTACCGATTTGGTAGAAGGCGAGCCAGACGACAAGTGGCACGGCAGGAGCATCACAAGCAGCGCATTCAGCGAAACTGACAACGGTGTTGCCGACAAGGACTTCGAAGAAATCTACGTTCAGAGCAGTGCCAACGCAGAAAAGTAAATTGAATTGTTAACAAATTGTCAAACAATCATAAATCATTCAAACAAACCATGAAAATAACAACATTTGCCAAATACATGGCGGCGGCGACATTCGCTGCATCTATGCTCGTCATTCCTTCCTGCAAGGACGACGACGACAAGACTTCTAACGAACTGCCCTCCATTAGCGCGGTTGCATTGGGTGACAACGAACTTCTCTCCAAGGGTGTTACCGTAGGAATGGAAGGACAGATGCTCCCTCTCGACATCAAGAGCAGTGGCTCGTGGAGCGCAGCCATCGACCCGTCCTGCGACTGGTGCGACATTGACGACGTCAAGACATACTACACAGGCGACCAGCAAATCACCCTGTCGTTCGAGGACAATTTGACCGGCGCAGACCGTTCCACGACGCTCTACATCAGCGGTGACAACGACCTCGAAATCAAAATCACCCAGGGAGCATCTGACTCCAACGGCGACGGATACAAGTTCGCATCTATGGGTGTGGGTTCTGGCGTGGACTACGACTACGCCTTCAACGTAAAGACCAAGGGCGAAAGCTCGGAAGACTTCAAACCCACGCTCATCAGGAAAAACAACTGTATCTTCAATCTGTCGAAGATAGAGCAGCTCATCAAGGCGAACAAAATCGACGAAACTGCGTTCGTGGCTGCAAACCTCGAATTCACCGACCTGAAGTCCCTCATGTTTGACTCCACGCTCTCACAGAAGAAGGATATCGCATTGACGCTCGACCTTTCTGTGTCTTTCGGTGTAATAGAGCTAACGGCTGGACTCGAATACTCGGCACACAAAAAAGAAGAACGTACATACGTTGACTACGTAATCACCCGCGAGGCTCCTATGTACAACGTAGTGGTATCTGAGGCCGACATCGCTGCATTCGCCGAGGATGCAATGCTCGAACACAATGCCGAAATGGCGGAAATCAAAGAGGAAATTGAGAACAGAAAGCAGCAATACTACCTCAAGAATGGAAAAGAGGAACTCACCAAAGCCCAGCAGAAAATCATCGACAAGCTCTACACCAAATTGGAACGCTCTGACTTCGGCGGTGTGTTCAATACATCCTTCGTGCAACTCTACTGGAAGCTCTTCGACGCTGTCAATAATGAGAACTTCGACGAGGCTGACAATATCCTCAACACCATCGACAACCGCTGGGGACCTTTCTACATCTCAGGAGGCGACTTCGGCGGCTCGATAACAATCCACTGCAAAGTCAAAAATATGGAACAAGTCGGCACTGCCGAGGCTGCAGCTAAGTTGGAAGCTGCGGTAGGCGGTATGTTCAATATTAAAGGTGATTTTGCGTACTCCGAAGATGGTACCAACTTCCTCCGCGACAGCGACATCAGGATTCAAATGTTTGGCGGCAACGCCAACGAGACCGCCGACGCTCTCTACGCAACCTTTACAAGCGACAAGGTTACCGACTATTCTGTAGTACAGGAGACCCTCAAAAACTGGGTCAACTCTATGAAGACAATGGCCGATGGCAACCCCGAGCCTACCAAGGTATCGCCAATCAGGTTCAATATCACCCCAATCTGGTCGCTTTTCAATGACGATGATGTCCAGAAATACGCTCAGGACTACTTCCTCCAGAAATACGCCGACCGTGGCATATACAGCTACTTCAAGATTATGAAGGGCGAGAAGAGAGCCGATGGTTCCGAAAGGGGCGCATCTGACGTACTCAACGAAGAAAACTGGAACAACGACGCCAAGACCGCGAATAATTAGACACTCTCCAATGAAGCAGGCAAACATCATATTTACAGTTTGGCTTGCAGCTCTGCTTGCATTGCTATCTGCGTGCCGTCACGATGACGACCTCGAGCCGACGCACGAAGTCGTCCCGGAGGACGGCACGTGGAAGGTAGTGCTTGATATCGAAGCTCCTTTCGCAAAAGAGGCGGCATACCAGAGCGTTACAGCTACCATCGAAGGCCGCGCCGACGCAGACAGCATAATCCTCGTCAGCGCATCCTCCGAGGGCTGGCTCACCGTCATGACCGACACATTGCCAAAGGACGGCATAGTGCGCCTTGCAATAGCCGCCAACGACGGTGACGAGACGCGCAAAGCGATGCTCTCATTCACATCAGCCGCCGACAAAAGTCGTACTGCATCCGCCGAAGTGTCGCAGAGCTCGGTATCCTCCCAAAATACTAATGGCGTGGACGCTAAGTCGGTGCTGTACATTGGCTACGGCTACGACATCTACACCGCCCTCGACAACCCAATGTCGGTGCGCACTACCGAGCCGGTCATCGACTATATGCGCCTGGTGGAATACACCAACAAGGGATATTACGCCGGTGACTACGAGCCGGTGCAATTCGTGCGCTTGGCAAGGACTGAAATCAAGTACGTAATGTCCAATACAATCCAGGCTCATGCCGAACACCTCGCCGACCAGCAGTGCGCAAACGACCTCAACATCCAAGGCTGCACAGTAGATTGCGACAATGTCGGCAAGATATGCATGGAAGGAGATATGTTCAATCAGAACATCGGACGCGCCTCGATGATTAAGACCGTGGCGTCCCGCGTGTTGGACAAGGGCGCGCTGCTCAATATGCGCTCTGTCAATAAGTCGTGGTATCACATACCATTCTCCGACGGCTTCTCCTATTATCTCGACAAACTGCTCCGCAAGAACGGCAACGGCACATTCCGGCTCACCGGCGAAGACCGCAAAAAGGTTATCGTCGAAATGATTCGAAAATATGGCACTCACGTTGTCATTCAGGTGGACATTGGCGGCAGAATCGACTACACTTTCACCAAGTCGAAATATTCCACAGTCAATTTCAGCAGCGATATGCAGGAGGAGATGGACTTCACACTCGGTCGCATTGCGGAAGGCGAGCGCAAGAGCCTCCTCACAGAAACATCGTCGCACAAGAATGTCTCAGGCGCCATCACCATCAAGGGTGGAAGCGAAGCCGCACGCCGGCAACTCGAAAACGACGTACAAGGTCTCGACGAAGACGGACAGTTGCCGTCACAGCACGTCGTCGAATGGCTTGCCTCAATCAATTACAGCGAATTTCCGCAAAACGACCCTAACCTCGAGGTCGTACACTTCGAGTTGATACCGCTTTGGGACTTGCTCAACGACGAGCTGAGACCTGAAATTCTGGCGGAAGTGCTAGATATGATGAGCACCCGCAGCGATTGTCAAGTAAATGACGACCTCCTTGGTACCGACATCTACGTCATCAACGCTACAAAAAAGAAAGAGCTATTCGACTTCTCCAAAGCGGGCACAGACGGCTCGCTCTGCCGAATACTCTACATCAAAGACATTCCAGTGCTCGAAGTATGCAGCGAGTACGTCCCAAAAATCCGCACCGACCAGCGGGTTACCATAGCATACCCAATCTACAAGCAGCGCATCCGCATCAATGAAGGCCTATTTCTTGGCGATGGCATACACCAGCCCGCCGTAATAGGATTCTCCGGCAGCGATTGCTTTGTGCTCCCGTTGACAGACTGCCCCGCCGACTCGGTCATCACGCAGTTTTACTACATCAACGGCAACCTCGTTCCGAGTGTGCGTGCGCTCAATGCATTCGATGCATTCGACGAACAACAATGCCGCCCTGTGGTGAAGGACGACGTATTGCCTCTAATTACCAGCGAGGACTACGAAATCCACCAGCACCCGGTAGTGAAAGTTGGCTCCACATTCTGGACGCGCCACGACATCAAGCATCCGATGGAGTTCACCGAAGACCCTGACGATTACAATGGCGACTACTTCGAGGACGTATTTGACGACGGCATCATATTCACTCGCTTCATGTGGGGCAATAGTCCTGACTTCACCAAGCACAATAAGTGGATATATGAATACAAGCCAAACACAATGTTTGAAGGCAATCCCAATCAGAAATGGTATCTGCCTCAGCCCTCGCAAGTCAAGGATCTGTACGCCTACCTTGGTTTCAATCCCAAGGCTCTGTTCAAAGGGCAGGTATCTGGATTCGAAGCTGAGTTCAATGGCTACATCGGAGCCTCCGACATCAAGGACAATGGACGCTATTTCACTCCCTACGATTCTGGCAAACGCCGCTACAAAGGCGAAGTCAATGTGATATGCTCCAAAAACTCTGACGACGTCAAAGATGCGTGCCTTATGGTGCTCAACAAGAATTACAAGCTGTCCATCGTCTCCGACAAGAACAGCCAG
>JAFXMJ010000247.1 GCA_017530465.1 Bacteroidales bacterium | reverse complement strand
GTCGATTTTAAGTATTGAATCGTTGATGATAATACCACACGAAACAATGATGCCGATGCCCGACATCAGATTGAGCGAAATGCCCGTAATCCACAGCACCAACAACGCCGCCGCAATGTCTATCGGAATTTCCAAAAGAACAATCAACGGCTGCAAAAAACTCTCAAATTGTGCGCACAAAATGAAATACATCAATGCAAGCGAAATTATCAAAATCACCACCAACTGCGTCATCATCACCTTGTTGCTGAAAAATGAACCGCCAAATTCCACGTCCCAATTTTTGCGTTTTGAGACGAGAGTTTCGATGTTTTTTGAGAGAATTTCGCCGTCAGTCACACCATAAAAACACACCGGAATATATTCGCCGGTCTTGCCCGCGACGATGTTTTTGAGTTCCTCGCCGTTGGCAATTTTCACCAATTGGCGCACCGGCACAAAAACTTTTTGGTTGGTGGTTGGGTCGGTGATTTCGATGCTGCCGGTCTTTACGAAATCGTCCACCGATTCGCCGCTATCAGCCAAATACACAGGCATATACGCGCTGTACGAATGTAATTCGGTAATCCGCGTACCGGCTATCGTATTCATCAGGCGGCTGCGGAGTTCCGAGATCGACACATTGTAGAGTTGCAGGGCTTCGCGGTTGATAATGAGCATCTTGACGTTTTTGAAGGCGGGCGACGAACTAAGTGCCGCAGTATCCACGGCGCGCACCTCGGCAACGATTTCGCGGATTTGGTCGGCATCAATTTCGCCGCCCGAATATGCAAGACGCGCCTCGATGTCAGGCTCGGAAGTGTCAAAAAGTTTTTCAAAAATCGTCATTGGCGGTGCAAATTTTATCGATGCCGACGGATAATTTGCCGCCATAAAATCAGTGATTTTTCCGCGCAAAATCGCAACGCTGTCGGTGCTAAAAGTTTTCCAATAAAAATCCGCCTCGGTCATCGAAAGCGTGTTGCCGCTCTCCACGATGTAATCTTGTGCGCCTACGTATGAGGTCTGAGTGCTACAAAAATCGCGTGTGGCAGCAAGCAATTGTTCGGCGCGGCGGCGGTTTTCGTCGAGGGAAATTTCGGCATTCCATTCGATTGTGGCGGTGAGTTCGGAATACGAAATTTGGGGCATTTTGGATTTAATTACCATCCCAAAAAGAACCCAACACAGCGGCAACGTCGCCAACGCAATTATCAAAATTATCGTCTTGTGCCGCATCGCAAAATCGAATCCTTTGTTATAAAAACCCGAAATATAATCCATTTTGTGTGAGGTGGTTGCGCGGCGTTTGATTGTGGGACGCGCCATCAAAATCTTGTACAAAACCGGCAGCAAAACTATGCCCACGACATACGAAACGCCCAATCCCGCCGTTATCGCAAAGGCTTGGTCGCCAAACATCGCGCCCGCCATTCCCTGCACAAAAACCAACGGCACAAATACCGCCACCGTGGTAAGCGTGCTGCTCAATAGCGGCGAAATCATTTCCCGAGTCGCACCCGCGCACGATACGCGCAATGTGAATCCGCGCTGCTGCCATTGAGCGATGTTTTCGCTGACTATCAATGCGTTGTCTATCATCATTCCCACCACGAGAATCATACCCGAAAGCGAAACTATATTCAACGACCGACCCGCAAAATAAAACACCACAAATGTAATCACCACAGCCGCTATCATACTGATTCCTATTACGATAGACTGACGGATGCCGCCCATAAAAAGTATCGAAACTATGATTATCAGGATGAAACCGAGTATCAGGTTTTGTTTGAGATTGGAGATTGTGTAATCCAAAAGTTCGGTCTGATTGCGGCAGACCTCGAATTTCAGGTTTGGAAACTGCGCCGAAAATTGCGCCATAAGTTCGCCGATGCGTCCGCGCATTTGTTCCATTCCCTCGTCTGCCTGTTTTATAATCGCCAATGTCACAACACGTTGCCCATTAGCCAACGAAAAACCTTGCTCCTGCTGCGTCTCCATTCTGATGTCGCAAAAATCGTGGAGTTGCAGGTGATGACCGTTGATAGTTACATAAACATTTTGCACGTCGTCGATGTTTCTCAGGAGCGTGGAAACCCGCACCGTATATTCGTAAACGCCGTCTTTTACGCGAATAGAACCCGCCTCTATATTATTGGAAGTCAAGACGTTGCTAATATTACTTGGCGAGATGTTGAGGAAACGCATTTTGTCGTAATCGGGCGTTATTTTGATGCATTGTTGCGGTATGCCCGTAACGTCAGCCATTGCCACTTCGGGGAGTTGTTCGATGCGGCGGCGGATGATGTTTTCCACGGCGTCGCACATTTCGAGAAATTTGGTTTTGTCGCCGCTGTCGATGTCTGATAGTGAGACATTTAGGTACAATACGGGAATATCCGACGCAGAGGCTTTGATGGCTTTGGGACGGCGCGTGCCGGAGGGCAGATAATTCATTGCCGCGTCGATTTTTTCGTTGACCTCGATGTAAGAATAATCGGTGTTGGTGCCAAATTTGAACCGCATATTAATCACGCCGATGCCGTCGCGGGCGGTGGAAGTGATTTCGTCGAGCCCCGACACTTGGAGCAACTGCTGACGGATGTTGGAGACGATGGTGTTTTCGATTTCGCGGGCGGATTTGTCGGGCGCGGCGATTTGGATGGAGATTTGGGGGATTTCGATGTCGGGCAATAGCGATACGGGCAGCGTCCGATACGTCGCCACACCTATCAGCACCGCCGCCAAAAACGCCATCACAACGGCTATCGGCCTCCTCAACAAAAAATCCATTTATTAATTACTGTTTCACGTTAATTACCGTTCTATCAGCGAGGAAGGTGTTGCCGGAGTAGATGACGGAATCACCTTCGCGGATGCCGGATTTTATGGCAATCATTTCGCTATTTTCGACGGAGGTCTCCACGTAATTCCAATGCGCGTAGCCGTCCTTGGAGGTGAAAACCACCGCCTTGCCGCTGCGAAAGACCACCGAAGTTTTTGGGACGGCGAGCATATTGCCGATGTCCTTGCGGATTTTGAGCGAAATATTCATACCCTCGTACAGCCCGGCGCATTGCAAAATCTTTGCTTTCACCTTGATCATTCCGCTATTTTCCACAAAAGGATTTATCTCGGTAATCTGCCCCGCCCACGTCTTGCCGGGTATCGAAAAAACTGTTATCTCCACTTTTTCGCCGATTTTTACAAGCGAGATTTCGCTTTCCAAAATGCTAAATTCCACGCACAACGAATTTTGGTCGATAATCCGGCAAAAAGGTTTGCCACGGTTTGCTGGGTTGTTTTCGCGGTCGGTGAGGTTGGCGACCACGCCCGAAATTGGGGCTTTCAAAGTGCTACTTTCGTAGTCGTATTTGGCAGAATTGTAATTGGCCTGCGACTGCAAAAAACCGCTCTTGACCTGCGCCAATTTTTGCACCGATTCGGGTATCGAATCACTCTGCGGATTGTAGCCCTGACCAATTATCACATCCTGCATCGAGAGGCGGCTCTGTTCGAGCGACGCCGTGGCAGATTCAAAGGAGTTTTTCAATTTTGCAGCGTCCAATGTGGCAAGCACCTCGTTTTTAGACACTTGCTTGCCGTTGAGGACGTTGATTTTGGCAATCGTGCCTTCCACATTCCAATATACGTCGGCGTATCGGTCGGCGGAGATTTTGCCGTTGCTCACTATCTCGTGATAAAACGGCTGCATCTTGGCACACGCCACCTCCACGCTCGTGGTCTCCTGCGCAAGTATGTTTTGCTGCCTGTCGTCGTCCCCCGACGGCGGCGACTTCTGCGCCCCACCGCAAGAGGCAACGAAAAACATCGTCAATATTAATATTATTTGTTTCATTGTTATATTTTTTCTAACCGCAAAAATATACAAAATTTTCCTCTTCCGCAATACCCTTTGGTGGATAATTTCAGTACACCAATATCACCTTGCCTACAATAAATTCATCCGGCACAAGCCCCCAAAAACGCGAGTCGAGCGAGTTGGGCGCGTTGTCGCCGCACATAAAGTAGTAGTCTTGGTGCATCACGTGGTAACTGATGGGCGAGCCGTCGGGATTGCGGAATCCAAGGCTGTCCCATATTATTTTGTGTCCAAGTTCGTACTCGATGTACTTGCGGTAGATGCGCACGTTTTTTTCATCGAAATGTATCGTGTCGCCCTTCCGTGGGATGTACAGCGGACCAAAATTGCGGACATTCCACCCAAGGCTGTCCCAAAACGGCAATGTAACGTATGGCATCCCGATGCGCCGCACATACGCCGTGTCCCGCGACATCTGCTCCTGAATGTCCTGATATTCCACAAGACCCAAATCCTCGTCAACGCCCTGCACATAATATCGACAATTCTTGATATAAAAACTGTCGCCCGGCAACGCCACGCACCGCTTCACAAAATATTTCATAATGTCGAAGGCGATGGTGTCCCATCCGAGGAAACAGGTTTGGTTGAAGACCAAAACATCGTTCCTCTTTGGCGCGGAATACCTGTGTCCGCGACTTATCTTGCCGTGCCTCACCGAATCGTAGCAAGGCACATCGAAGTACCGCCGCCCAAACGCCATCTTATTGACCAATACGTGTTTACCAGTCATCACAGTCGGCTCCATTGATGGAGTAGGCACTTTGAACGTCATCAGCACAAAGGTCTTCAACGTGTTGTGCGGCGTGTAGATAACGGC
>JAFXMJ010000246.1 GCA_017530465.1 Bacteroidales bacterium | reverse complement strand
CATTGCCTGCCGTCCGCCATGCCGAACCTCGAAAAAATTGTCGTACAGGACTATAAGAACATTACTCTGCAGGAGCTGAGCTTCTCGCCGAACATCAATTGCATTACCGGCAACAACGGCGAGGGGACCGAACCCGAACAACAAACATTTTTTTCTTCATTTTGTGAAACTTTACAAGCCAAAAGTGAAACTATCTTTTGTAAAAATTCGGCTAACTTTGCATCATAATAAAACAAAACATTATGAAGTTAAAGACAATCATCGCAGCACTTACGGCATTGTTAATAGTGTCGGGCTGCAACAACAATTCTAAAAGTACCGACAATATGAAAGATATGTCCACATTGACTTTCACCGAACAACAGGCGGCTGCCATCACCGCAATCGCTTGCAATGAGGCGCGGGGCGACCAATCATCGCTCCTGAACGCCATCAACGAGGGTTTCGACACCCAACTCTCTGCAAATCAAATCAAAGAAGCCCTTTCGCAACTCTATGCCTACACGGGTTTTCCACGCTCGCTCAACTCGTTGGGAACTTTGCAAAAGGTTATCGCTCAACGCACTGACATCAATCAAGGCGCAGAATCGTCGCCGATGCCGTCAAGTTACGACGCATTGAAACAAGGCACAGAGGTTCAGACCAAACTGTCGGGCAAACCGTTCAACTACACATTCTGCCCCGCCGAGGATTATTACCTCAAAGCGCATCTTTTTGGCGACATTTTTGCCCGCGACGTTCTCACGCACGCCGACCGCGAACTTGTTACCGTAAGCGCGTTGAGCGGATTGGAAAACGTTATGCCACAGTTGATTGCACACGTTCAAGGCGCAAAAAACATGGGCGTAACGGACAGTCAGTTGCAGTGGATAGTTTCGTCGCTCAAAAGCCACGGATTCACCGCCGAGGCCACACGCTGCGAGGCGGCAATAGCCACCGTTAATGGCAACCCTCAGCCCGTAATTTCGCCCTCTGCATGGCCTCTCGGCAATCCAAATACGGCTTACGCTCAATATTTTACGGGCAATAGTTACTTGGCGGTCTTGGACAACGGACTTTGCAACGTTACCTTTGAACCCGGATGCCGCAACAACTGGCACGTTCACCACGGCGCGGTTCAGATGTTGATATGCGTAAGCGGTCGCGGCTGGTATCAGGAATGGGGCAAAGAAGCCGTTGAACTAAAACCGGGCGTAACGATAGCCGTTCCCGAAGGCGTAAAGCACTGGCACGGAGCCGCTAAGGACAGTTGGATGCAGCACCTCACTTACCACGCCGACCTCAAACCCGGCAACAGTAACGAATGGCTCGAACCCGTTGACGATGAGCCATATAACAAATTGAAATAAAAAGAAACATGATATTAGACAACATCAACTCCCCCGCAGATGTCAAGAAATTGACGATAAGCGAAATGGAAACCCTCGCCGATGAAATTCGCGAGGCATTGTTCAACAGGCTCACAAAAGTTGGCGGACACTTTGGTCCTAACTTTGGTTTTGTAGAAGCCTCAATTGCAATGCATTACGTTTTTGATTCGCCCAAAGACAAGTTTGTTTTCGACGTTTCGCACCAGAGCTATCCCCACAAGATTCTCACGGGTCGCAAGGCGGGATACATCGACGACACAAGGTTTGCCGAAGATTCGGGATATTCAAATCCGGAGGAAAGCGAACATGACTTTTTTAACATCGGACACACCTCCACGTCCATCGCGCTCGCCCTCGGACTTGCCAAGGGTCGCGACATTCTCGGCCGCAAAGAAAACATCGTGGCGGTCATCGGCGACGGTTCGCTTTCGGGCGGCGAGGCGATGGAAGCCCTCAACGTTGCCGGTTCGGAACTTGGCAGCAATTTCATCATTATTGTTAACGATAACGAACAAGCCATTGCCGAAACCCACGGCGGTATCTATCAGAATCTAAAAGAATTGCGAGAGAGCAACGGCAAGACGCAAAACAACTGGTTCCGTGCGTTCGGACTGGACTACATCTACGAAGAAAACAGCAACGACATCGCCGCGCTCATCAAGGCGTTCCAAAAGGTAAAGGACACTACCAAACCCGTTGTAGTTCATATACATACAATAAAGGGCAAAGGTTACGCCATCGCCGAACAAAACCGCGAGGCGTGGCATTGGACAGTGCCTTTCGACCGTGCCACAGGCAAGCCGACAGTAGATTTTGGCGGCGGCGAATCGTATCTGGAAATCACACAGAAATACATCTTGGACAAGGTAAAAAAAGACAAGGATGTAATTGTGGTAACGCCTGCGATGCCAATGGCTGTGGGTCTTGGCATTGAGGAGCGCAAACAGCTCGGCCGCCAGTACATCGACACGGGAATCGCCGAAGAAGCCGCCGTTGCCATTGCTTCGGGCATAGCCACCAACGGTGCTAAACCATTGGTTGTTACCAACATGACGTTCCTGACCCGCGCCTACGACCAAATTTCACAGGATGTCTGCATCAACAACGCTCCCGTTACGATGCTGATGAATTTCACCGCTTTCGACGGTCTTACCGACGTTACACACCTTGGAATTTTTGGTTTGGCGGCATTCTCCAACATTCCAAATCTTGTGGTGCTTTGCCCGACGAGTGCCGAAGAGTACGTCAACATGCTCGACTGGTCAATCGACCAAAGGGAACATCCGGTTTTGATTCTGATTCCGGGCAACGAGGTAACGCACCGCAATGCCGACAAGTCATTTGCCAACCTCAACACCTACAAGGTGGAGCAACAGGGCGAAAAAGTGGCAATCATTGCCCTTGGCGATTTTTATCAAAAAGGCGAACAAGCCGCAGCCGCCATCGAGAAAGAGTTCGGATTCAAGCCCACGCTCATCAATCCACGGTTTGCAAGCGGTTTAGACAAGACACTTTTAGATAGTCTCAAATCCAACCACAGCCTTGTAATCACCTTGGAAGACGGCATTTTGGACGGCGGTTTTGGACAAAAAATTGCCTCGCATTACGGCTCGTCAGACATGAAGGTGGTCAACCTCGGACTCGAAAAGAAATTCTACGACCGCTACAATCCGCAGCAACTCCTCGAATCGCTCGGCATAACGGCGGAGAAGATTGTCGAGAGGGTGAAGACAATTTGCTAAACACAATTTATCGTATCGGACAGCATTT
>JAFXMJ010000245.1 GCA_017530465.1 Bacteroidales bacterium | reverse complement strand
GCCTTCTCTGCAATCTTGCGCACGGTGATGTCGCGGGTGTTGAAGATAATGCCCTGTATTGCCGCATTGCTGAGGAGGTTGCGGCCTGTTGCCTCGAGCCACAGAGTCTCCGTATCCGACTTCTTGAACTGGTACTCGAATGTAACCGGCGTCTCGGGGTGAGCAAGCAACTGTTTGAACACTTCGTGGAACTTGTGACGGGAGTTTTCGTCGAACTTCTCGATGGCACTCTTGCCCACAATGTAATCAGGCTCGTAGCCCAAGATGCTCTTGGACGACGGGCTTTCGTATGTAACGAGGGCGTTTTCGTCGTAGATGGAGATGACCTCAGATGCGTTTTCGAGAAGGGCGTACTGACGTTTCTGACCACGCTCCACCTCGCGAATCTGAGCCTCCAATTTCTTGTTGGTGTCTTGAAGTTCGAGTTGTGCCTTCTGCATCGCCTCGGCGTTCTTGCGAAGTTCCTCCTCGTTTTTCTGCAACTGCTTGGTCATTTCCTGGGCGTCGCGGAGGAGTTTCTCTGTCTGGGTGTTCACCTTCAAGTTGAAGATGGTCTGCGCGATAATCTCGCTCACCTCCTTCACAAGGTTGAGGGTCTTGTTTGGCAGGTCGGGCAGCAAGGACGCAAACTCGATGACACCCTGCAACTTCTCGTCGCTGATGAGGGGCGAGAGCAACAGGGTCTGCGGCTTCTGGTCGCCAAGGATGCCAGAACTGATGGTTACATAGTCGGCGGGAATTTCCTTGCGGTAAATAATGTCGCGCTCGAAGGCAGCCTGTCCCACAAGCCCGACGCCTATCTGAAATTCCTGGGTAACGTATTTTTTGCGGTTGTAGGCATACGTGGCGATGTTGACGAGGGTCTTCTTGTCCTCGTCGTATAGGTAGAACGCGCCTTGCACCGCGTTGATAAATTCTATGATGTTGATGATGGTCTCGTATGCGAGGTCGTTGATGCTATTGCGCTGACGGAGGATGTCGCCCACAATTTCCTTGCCTTTTGCAATCCACGCTTGCTCCGCCTCACGCTGCGATGTCGCCACAAGGTTGTTTTTCATTATAAGCAACGAACTACCGAGGAGGTCGTTCTGGTCGATTTCGCTGTTGTCGAAGTAGAGGTCGCCTTCACCAATTCGCTTGGCGATCATGGAGTTTTTGCGGAAGATTTCGTTTTTCTCGTCGAGCATCTTCTCCAGTTCCTCGTTCTGACGGCGGTTGCGACGCGCAAAATAATTGAAAATAATTCCAATTACAATAGGCGCGAGGTCTATGATATAGAGCAACGGCGAGCGATTGTGGATGTAAAGGAGTTTGGATAACGAAAACTGGATGTGCTTCATCTGAAACTCCGCAAGTATCGCCACGACAGGGAACAGCATACCGATAGCAATGCCTACCATGGTGTAAATCAGCACCATGTGGGGATTGCTTGCAATCCTGTCTTCTTTGATTGATATGTCAGTTTCCTGTGTTGCCATTTTAGTCGTTAAAATCGGTTGCTAAATTACAGAATTTTACACGGAAAATAAAATTTTCGGCGATTTTTTTTATTTGTCCCAACTTTTCAGCCAATTTCTGTACCTCTGGTCCAATGACGAAAGCGTTCCATCACTCTCCGCAAGGCTGTTAACTTTCTCAATCTCAGTGAGTTTTGATTTAAGATCGCTTTCACTGTGCTGAGCGGTCTTGAGCCTGTCGTGCAAATCTTGATTTTGCGCCTTCATTATCTCCACCTGCTTCATCGCCTGCTCCTCTATCTCCTTATGTACGGTGATGTCGAATGCGGTGTAAAGCACTTTGAACACCTTGCCGTCGGTGTCCCTTACCGGCGTGTATTGGTTGATAAGCCAAATGTCGTTGCCAGTGAGTTTGGACTTACGTTTTACAGTCATCTGGTGCATATTACCTTCGCAAACATTTTGCCACAATGCCTTAAATTCCATGATTTCTTCGTCAGGAATGAAGGTCAAAATGTTTTTGCCCTTGGTCTGCTCGTAGTCGTACCCCATGGTCTTGATGTGTTTTGCGTTGGCAAACAGCAAGTTGCCTTCCACGGAATACTCCGCCCGCATCATGGTCTCGTCTATGGCGGTAAGCACCGAGGTCATCTCGATACGGTTTTTTGCCATGCTTTCCTGCGTGGCTTGCAGCATTTCGGCGCGCTCCTGCTCCACGGCGAGGAGTTGCTTGTTTTTTTCCTCGATGTTTTTCTGCTCGGTGATGTCGTTGGCTATGTAGATGACGCGCACCACATTGCTCTTCTGGTCAAAAATCGGCGTGTACTGCGAGATAAGCCAGATATTGTCGCCATTTTTGCTCTTCTGGTTGACAATCTTCTGGTACGACTGTCCGGCGCAGATGTTTTGCCATACAATGTCAAAATTGTCCAAGTACTCATCGGAAAGGATACTCCTGATATTTCTGCCGATAAGCTCGTCTTTGCGGTATCCAAGCGCAGAGAGGTATTTCTGGTTGGCGGATTCAAACTTACCTTCGGGATCCAACTCGGCTTT
>JAFXMJ010000244.1 GCA_017530465.1 Bacteroidales bacterium | reverse complement strand
CGGATTATCAGGCTGACGGATTAGAGATGCAAATCAGTCCGTTTTTCGCAAAAGGTATTGTAATGGATATTGAACCGTTTTTTGTTGTTAAAAATCTGACATCAAATCAGTTGTCGGAGCTTTATACAATTTCGGCGACCCTTCCCGACGGCAGCAAGGCGGAGCGCATTATCAAAATCCCCACCGCAAATATGCCTGATGACCGTGAGAAAAATATCATAACATCCATAATATCAAGTAAAAAGAAACTATCCGAATACATTGCCTTTATTCTCGGCGATGATGCTTTGACTTCGTTTGTGGAGGATATTGTGGATGTCTTGGAAGGCGATTTTGACGAAAATTCAGCCTCAAAACGCCCCGCCCAAAGCGACGAAATGATGCCGATTTATGAAAGAATGTTGAAGACTGCCGTTACAAATCCCGACCGCATCAAGGAAATCGAATCAGTTGTCCAAATGATTGACGACGAGAGCATTGTAACGCCGGAGTTCAAAAAAATGTACGAAACCTTCAAAAATACCCTGAAACTATGATAATTGACGAACTAATTGAAACAGAGAATGATGTAATGGCAAAGTTGAAAGATTTTCAACGTGCCACAGTGGAGCGTGTGGATTATCTTTTCCGCCATCAACAGAACCGTGTGCTTGTTGCTGATGAGGTTGGACTTGGCAAAACCCTTATCGCAAAGGGAGTTATTGCCAAAACCGCTAAACTCCGCTACGAGGAACACGACGATCTTTGCAAGGTGGTTTATGTTTGTTCCAATCAAAGCATTGCGCGTCAGAACCTTACGGAACTCAATATTTTTAACAATGGAATCGACAGTTATAGCGGTTACAGATTGTCAATGCAGTTTTACGCCATTGAGAAACGCGACAAAGAAATGAAAGACAGCGGTCAATACGTTCAGTTGTTGACACTTACGCCCGAAACGTCTTTTAATCAGCGAGGCGGAATGGGTACTATTCACGAGCGTATGTTGCTTACCGCAGTCCTCGACCAAATACTTGATAATGCGATGGATGACATAGAGCAAAGACGGTTGTTCAAGCGTCGTCTTCACAAGATTATGAACGGGCGTGGCAGAGATACTTGGGACAGAGATTTCAATTATTGGTGCTACGAAGTGCAGAATGTGTTTCCGTGGAAGTCCAAAATACACAGACAGTTGCTAAAAGACAGGGATTTTATGTCGAGTTTTTATGATTATTTACTCAATTATAATGGGTTCAAGTCAGAACGCGGTTTTATTGGTTTTGTGCGCCGCAAGTTTGCCGAAATTAGCGTTGAACAACTTAATCCTGACCTTGTGATAATGGATGAGTTTCAGAGATTTAAGTTCTTGATTGAACCCGACGAGGATTCTGAAACGGCTTTGCTCGCCCGCAAATTTCTCACTTCGGCAGACAAGTCTTCTGCAAATTTAATCCGAGTTTTGTTGCTATCGGCAACTCCGTACAAATTGTTTTCTACTCTTGACGAATTCGGCGACGACAATGATGACGAACACTTCAACGAGTTTAAAAGTGTTGTAAATTTTTTGTATAGTGATGATGCAAAATTCAATGATTTTCAGGATGTTTGGAACAATTATTCCACGTCATTGAAAGAATTGAAAAATGACCAACTTGCAATTCTGAATCTTCGCAGTAATGTAAGACTTGCCGAAGAAAAACTCTACGGCTGTATGTGCCGCACGGAACGCATTTCAGTAATGGAATCCAATGATTATATCGACGATTCGTCAAAGGACAACAAGTTGGAAATCAACGAAAACGACATCAATTCGTATCGCGAAATCATTAACGTAATCAATAATACGCAGGTAAAGGCAAAATTTACGGTTGATTTTGTAAAAAGTTCGCCATACATATTGTCGTTTATGCAAAATTACGACTTGAAACAAAAATTAATCAAATATTTCAAGGCTAATCCTGACCGACTTTCCGATGCACAAGGTAAGTTGTTGTGGGTTAACAAGAAACTCGTTAATGATTATGAAAAACTTCCGGCTGTCAACTCTCGTTTGACACGTCTTTTGGATGAGGTTTTCAAGTCTCAGTCGTATGCTGTCAACAATCCTGCATTGTTCTTGTGGGTTCCGCCGTCGATGCCGTATTATGAGTTTGGTGGTGTTTACCGTGGCAGTGAAGGATTCTCGAAAGTTCTCATTTTTTCGGCGTGGGAAATGGTTCCAAGAATGATTGCAAGCCTTGTGTCATACGAGGAGGAACGACTTTCCATCGGTCGTCTTGAAAAGAAATCTGCATATTTTGCCTCTAACCGCACGCCCGAAAACCGTATTGGTTTTAATGAAAATTATATTTCGTGCCTTACATATCCGTGCCGTACTTTTGCGGATATGTTTAAGCCGCAAAATGGAGTGGTTAAACGACTTGAAACGTTGCGAACTGCATTGGTAAATAAAATTAAAGATGAATTGTCTTTGCTTCGCGCATCGTTTCAAATCGAAGAAACCAACAAAAGTAACCAATGGTATTTGATGATGCCGCAGTTACTTGATTACATACATTACAAACAAGAACCGACAGATACGAATGTTAAAGAGGCAATTCAAATAGGCAAGGTAAATCTCGGTCGTCAGCCCGACGATTTGATTGAGGTTTTGTGCAATATGGTGCTCGGCTCGCCCGCAGTGTGCCTTTATCGTGCTCACAACGATATGGCGTGGGCGACAGAAATAGCACGCGAGTTTGTCAATTATTTCAATACGCAAGCCAAAACTGCCATTGTTGAACTTGCAAATACAAAAAAAATCAGCGACAATAACCATTGGCAAAATGTATTAATGTATTGCACCAACGGCAATTTTCAGGCGATGATTGACGAGTACATACATTTGTTGAAAGGCATTAGACAAAACGATTGGGAGTTTGTTAAAAATTCCTTTAAAGAGGCTCTTGGATTATATACCACTACGCTTGCCGTGGATTCATACGATGAATTTTATGATGCTATGCGCGGCGAGGGAAAATCAGCAAAAGGTATGAGGTCGCATTATGCGGTCGCCTTCATCAATGCTAAAAGCGATGAAAAGACCGTCAACCGCAAAGATTCTATCCGTAAAACGTTCAATTCTCCTTTTTGGCCTTTTGTGTTGGCATCCACGTCGATAGGTCAGGAAGGACTTGACTTCCATTTGTATTGTCGCAAAATAATGCATTGGAATCTGCCGACAAATCCCATCGACTTGGAACAGCGCGAGGGGCGCATCAACCGTTTCAAGTGTCTTGCAATCCGTCAAAATCTTGCGCGGAAATACGCTGACCAAGTGGATTTTACAAAGTCCGCCGACCCGTGGCAACAGATGTTTGATGCGGCATCCGCCGACAAGCCGCAAGGTGTTAGCGATTTGATTCCTTTTTGGTGTTTCGGCAACAATCAGGAAATTAAGATTGAACGATTGCTCGCTTGTTATCCATTCAGCCGTGACGAATCGTCGTATGAACGTCTTGTAAAAATCCTCTCGCTTTACCGTCTCACTTTGGGGCAGCCGAGGCAAGAGGAGTTGTTGGAATACGTTTTCAGGGAGTTTGGCGATGTGGAGGAGTTGAAGGATTTGTTTATAAATCTGAGTCCGATTGCAAAATAATAATCCCTCCCTACCTTATCCCCGCTCTCTTTGCCTCGGTATTAATTCGATGCAAAAAACTTTTCTGTTCATTATACTCGCAAACTGAATTTTTTTTCCTATTTTTGCGAAAAATAGAAGTTAGGATGTTATGACAAGAGAATTTAACACCGAGGTAACGTGCGATTCGGCACGGCATTATATGGTGGACACCACCGAGAAGATGAAGGTTTTTGTGCGGCTTATCGACCGAAAAAAATACTTCACAATCACCCGTGCACGTCAATTTGGCAAAAGCACGTCGCTCAAATGGCTCTATAACAATCTCAACGATAGATATTTGGTGGTGTCGCTGAGTTTTGAAGACACAGAGGAAAGCGATTGGGAGAGTGCGTCAACTTTCTACAACGCTTTCTGCGACTATATGGCTAATGCTTTCACCGAGGACGCCCTCACCATCGACGAAAAGTCGGCAAAGTTTTGGACGGATGCCAAACAGATTGAGAATCCCGGTTTCAAAGACCTCTCTGCCAAGATTTCGGAGTTTTGCAAGTCGTCGGCTAAGAAAGTTGTGATTTTGATTGACGAAGTTGACAAAAGCCTCAACAACCAATTGTTTTTGAACTTTTTGTCGATGTTGCGCAAAAAATACATCGACCGCGATAAGCAGGGCGACAACTCCACATTTTGGTCGGTGGTGCTTGCCGGTGTTTATGATGTAAAAAGTATGAAAATCAAGATTCGTCCCGAGGAGGAGCATACGTACAATTCGCCGTGGAATGTGGCGGCAGAATACAAACTTGATATGACTTTCAACCCTCAGGAAATCAGCACTATGCTTGTGGATTATGAGAACGACAACCATATCGGCTTCAATATCAGCGAAATCTCCGAGGAAATCTACAAATTGCGCAAGGAGCATAATTTCTTGCCCCAATACGAACCTGTGAGCATAAGCGGAATCCTCCATTCACTGGAAAGCCTGAATGTGTATGTGTGCCCGGGAGAGATAATTGAGTTTCCCTGGGAGCCTATATCGTGGATTCTGATTCCTATGCTGTCAGGAGCAGGGGTTTTAATAACATCATCCAATCCTTTCAATGACTTCAAGTAGAGACCTTCTCTATAGATCGCATCCGGCGTATCACAAAACAAATAGTGGAATGGCCGACAGTACACCCAGTGGCTATCGCTCTCCCTGACCGACGCACCTGTCTTGGAAATAAACTCCATCTTGAAGTCGAAGAAATGATCGGTGTCCTCATAAGACACTTCGACCTGCGCCTGATTGAAGTGGTCGAGCCCCTGTTCCTTCAACTTTGGGAAAGGAGCCATGGTTGTTATGACCTCGTCTGAAAGGGGGAATCTTGTCTGGGCGAAAGCTTTAGAGTATTCCAGAACCGATGTTGAGAAAGATATGTTCAGGGTCGGTTCCCAGCCGTTGACATTCCCTCCGTTAAAATCTTCCGGATAACAAATCAGTTGTGCGTTAGAATAGAAAGGCTTGTCGTTATATCCCGCATCGTATCCTGAACATTCGAAAGACAAGTCAATTCCCTCCCTGGTAATGGCAGTCTCTTTCAAGAAGACGATTTCTTTGTCTTTACAACGTATCACCGAGTCATTCCGTTCCGCCAATCCTACCGGGACCGTGAAACCTGAATACGGGAGAAGCCACACCTTGTCGTAAGGACTCGATTCGGGTAAGCTGATGCGCAAAGACATCGTCCCGGAAGCGAAACCACTGTCGACGGAGATAATATCATCATCTTTGTGAACATCCTTGAAAATGACATGGTTACTTCCTAAAGCGGAGGCGTACACGGCGCTGTCTGGAGATTCGGGATTGCTGACCCATCCTGGCGGGGTGGAAAACGTCGTGTCCAGCGGCTCGACCCAGATTCGTCCAGGAGTGTAGGAATATTCAACCGTGCACCCCGGGACAAAGAAACTGTAATAATGGTTATCCTGGTCCACCTTCATTTCCTTGAGATCGGGCATTATATCCTCGATTGCTATCGGAGAGATGTTGAATGATACGTGTCGGATACTTCTTTCTTGCACTTCATTCTCCTTGTCGCATGAGGTGAGGAAAATGAAGGAAACAGCGATTATCTGACAGAGGAATCGTCTCATCTCTAAGAGCGGATTATCTCGACCTCTCCGTCAAGACCTATCTTGATGATTTGGGAGGCCTCACCTGTAGATGTGGCTTCGATTCGGGGATCGACAATGTAATCAACGACTGAGGTGATCT
>JAFXMJ010000243.1 GCA_017530465.1 Bacteroidales bacterium | reverse complement strand
GTCAGTTCTCGTTTGCAAGGCTTCAAAATGCCGACCCGGTTTTGGGCGTCGATATGAGTTCCACGGGCGAAGTTGGCTGTCTTGGCGACACTTACGAGGAGGCTCTCTTGAACGCTCTCATCGCCACCGGTTACAAGATTCCGTCGAAGGAGAAGGGCATTATGATTTCGTCGGGAAGTGCCAAGGAGAAGGCTGCAATGCTTGACGCCGCCCGCGAACTTTGCAAGAATGGTTATTCAATTTACGCCACCGAAGGCACCGCCAAGTATTTCAACGACAACGGTGTAAAAGCCATCGCAGTAGGTTGGCCCGACGAAGACGGCGTATCGAAGTACGAGAATGTTATGAAGATGATTTCCGACCACAAGTTTGACCTCATCGTCAACATCCCGAAAAACCACACCAAGCGCGAACTCACCAACGGCTACCGCATCCGTCGCGGCGCCATCGATCACAACATCCCACTCATCACCAACGCCCGCCTCGCCACCGCATTCATCGAGGCGTTCTGCGCAGTAGGGTTGCAGGGGTTGCAAGTGAAGAGTTGGCAGGAGTATGTATAATTGAAAGTTGAGAATTGAAAATTAGAAAAACGCCGTTTGAAATGACAGAAATTTCAAACGGCGTTTTTTTACATTTTTGAAAAAAAATTAAAATTCATTACCTATACAAGTGATATTAATGCTCCATAAATTGTGTTTTGTTGAAAAATCTTTATACGGTTTAGAGCGGTTTGGAGCAACAAAATCCTGATTGAAAAAGTCAAAATAATCGTGTTCGTATCTGACGGAAAAAAAGCAGCCTAAAAGGTAAAACCCCATTCCATACAAGCCAGTAAAACCGTTGTTGACATATTTCCTGTCACTGTATTCGCCAGAGGCTTTGAAAGCGCAGTTTAGTCTGCCGCCTGATTCCAACACAAAACCTATATAGAGATTCCCCAATGTTACTCTCATACAAAATTCCGGGGCAACAGAATGTCTTGTAAAATCAATATACTCACTTTTGCCGGGAAGTTTTGCCTCCAAATTTTGACGTTCATAATTCAGCGAAAACTGAAAGCCCACCGGATTTTCTTTTGGATCGGGCATACACCCGACAGTATAGCCGACAGCAAAGTTTTTAAAACACCAATCAATTTTTTTTATTTGCGCCTTGCCCTTTGGGGTGGAAATAATCACTGTTTTTGGTATCGTTGTTTTGACGGACGGAATAAGCGGATGCCGATATATAAAGGAATATGTTGTTGCAAAAGGCATAGAAACACAGCCGTACAACGGGTTAGACATTGTTATAACAGGATGAAACTCCCAAACAGGTTGTGGAAACGCCTTGTTTATGGCTATCAGAAACAAAACTACTGTACAAAGTAATCGCATAATTAATATTTAACTACGTTCAAAATTTCTGTAAAATTATCCACTAAAAAATCGCAGTGCGAGGCTTTGAGTTTTTCTTTGGGATGGTTGCCGTAAGTGACGGCGCAGGTTTTGCAACCGGCGGCGTTGCCCATATCAATATCGAAAGTCGTGTCGCCGACAACGAGAACATCCTCCGGGGCGAGTTGCATTTTTTCGAGCAGATAATTCACCATATCGGGAGCGGGTTTGGATTTGAAACCGTTGTCGCGCGTTACAAGTTCGTCAAAACAGTCCAAAATGTTGTTTTTCGTCAGAATCAGCCGCAAAGAGCCTATACCGCGCGAGGTTACGATTGCCAATTTCATGCCCTTGGAACGTAACTTTTTGAGCGTCGGCTCCACACCTTCAAAAATTTTGGTGTTGGGAAGTTCCACTTCGCTGAAAAGCCTTTGGTAAGTTTTTACGGCGAGATCGCGCTGCGTGCTGTCGAGATTGCCGAGTTTTTGAAGTGCGTCGCCAAGGAGCATACCGATGGTTGCCCGCATTTCTTCCGCGGGAGGCAGGGCGATGTCAAGTTCCTTGAATGTCGCCGTCATTGTTGCAAGAATGCCGTTGACGGTGTCGGCTATTGTCCCGTCAAAATCAAAAAATATTGCTTGTGTCATTTTATTTTGTGATTATTTAAACACTTTCTGTGCAAAATCGGTCAGATAAATTCGCCAGTTGCGCCAAATATGTCCGCCTTCGGTTTCAACGTATTCATATTTGTAACCTTTTTCATCGAGGTAACGGCGGAGACCGGCGTTTTGCTCGTAAAGGAAGTCTGTTTTGCCGATGGCTATATAATAAAGCGACGGTTTGGCGGCAAAAAGATTTGCAAGTTGGGTTTGTGTCTTGGTATCTTTTGAGAATTTGGCGTAAGTGTCGTTGCCCTCGCCGTTAACGTGAATTGCCGCTGAAAACAGTCCGATGTAGCCGAATGTTGACGGGTAAAGTTTTGAAGTCATAAAAGAATGACCGCCGCCCATCGACAGTCCGCATATTGCGCGGCTTTTCTGACCTTTTGAGACTTTGTAATGGCTTTCCACGTAGTTGACGATGTCCATAAAACTCTCTTCCATCGAAGCCACGGGCTGTTCGCCTGTGCCGAGAAACGAGGGTTGGTACATACCTTTTGACCATTCGCCCGGAGCCGCCTGACAGTTGGTGTTGCCGTTTGGCATAACGACAATCATCGGTTTTGCCTTGCCTTGTGCGATGAGGTTGTCGAGGATTTGGGCGGCGCGTCCGAGTTCGCTCCAAGCGTTTTCGTCGCCGCCTGCGCCGTGGAGGAGGTACATCACGGGGTAATTCTTGCCCTTGTCGTAACCCGCCGGCGTGTAGATGGTCATACGGCGTTGCATTTTGAGGGTTGGACTATTGTACCAAACCTT
>JAFXMJ010000020.1 GCA_017530465.1 Bacteroidales bacterium | reverse complement strand
TAATCTCGGGATAGAGGTCTTTCTCTTTATAGACAAAGCCGTATTTTTCGGGGTTTTGCATCACGAGTTTCAACGCCAAAATCCTGAACACATAGCGTCCCGTCTCGGTGTAGTTGCGCAGGTCGTAATACGAATTTACACCCTGATTGTCCACCAACTTTTGCAAACCTGCCTGTCCGCAATTGTATGCCGCAGCCGCCATCGTCCAACTGCCAAATTTGTTGTAGCCCTGACGGAGATATTTGCAGGCGACTTTGGTGGATTTTTCGATATTGTAACGCTCGTCAACCTCTGCATTGATTTCTAATCCGCCGTCCTTGCCCGTGGCTTCCAATATTTGCCAAAATCCCACAGCCTTGGCGGGCGAGACCACGTGATCCATACCGCTCTCAGCCACGCAGAGATAAAGGAAATCCTCTGGCATATTGTTTTCGGCGAGGGTGCGGCGGAGGGTCGGAAAATAGCGGTTGGCACGTTTTAAGTATATGAACATCTGCGAATGCCAATACATCACCTTTATAATTTCTGCGTCGAGGGCTTCGCGCACGTCAAAATCTTCGAGCGGCACCTTCTCGCCACAAAATGTAAGCGAATCGGGCAGTTCGGGGAGATAGTTGCCGTAATTCTCCCTCATCTCGGCTTTATAGGCGGAGTCAACGGCTTCCGCGCCATTGTCTGTAGCCTGTACAAAAAGGCTAACAGCCACATACGCCACCACGAGAAACGTGAGCGCATATACAAGTATCAGCAACGCCCTTTCTAATTTGGGATTCTTGAAGTCCATATTGCAAATGTTTTGTTGTCGTTTGATTAAAATGGTAACTTTGACAAACATTTTGCAAAAAACAGACCACTTTTGTATTATCGCATTGCAAAAAATTTTGGCAATTACAACAAAAAAAGACTAATTTTGCCATCAATTAATACAATTATGATGAAAATAATCACCGCAATACTTCCAATATTGGCCGCGCTGCTCTTATCTTGCACCGACAATGACAACGACGGCAACACATTCGACATCCAGCTCTCCGGCAAGGGCTGCAACAACCTCATGGCACGTCTCTACCGCGAAACCGACAGCGGGCTCGTCATCGTGGATTCAGCAAGGTTTGAGATGCAGAAGGGGCATCTGAAAGGGCGTCTACAACACCCTGAATTGATGTATATCTACATCGACAACGCCTCCGACTACCTGCCCGTATTCGTGGAAAATGCTCACATCGAGATAGAAATCAATTTTGCCAGACCGAGCCGCAGCGTAGTAATCGGCACAGAATCCAACAAAATCTTCACCGACTTTCTGCAATCGTACAAGTCGTACAGAGACAAGGAATCTGGCAACCTCAAGATGCTCCAAAACGCATACAGCAATTTTGACACGGTGATGATAGAACGCCTTGAGGACGAGCGCAAGCAGATAAAACGCGAATCAGACATGCTGCAACGCCAGTTTGTCCAGAAATATATCGACCATCCGATAGCTTGCTACATCCTGAGCGCAAGCCTGATGTACAAGATTCCGCACGAACAGCTCAGGCAGCTCGCCGACTCCATCCCGCCCGAAAACCGCGACAACATCTATTACCGCCGCATATTGAGCCATCTCGAAGACCCCGATTACAACATCCCCGACCTCTCGGCACATCCTGCGCGTCAAGAATACGAAAAGATTTCGCAGCAGCTCCGCGAGCCGGGCAACACCGCCACAAGAATTGTAAAGGCTGCACAATTGCTGATTGGACGTCCCTACGTGGGAGGCACATTGGACGAGGGCGACGAGGAAACAGTAGTCATCGACCTAAAACGCTTCGACTGCGTTACCTATCAGGAAACCTGCCTTGCGCTCGCATTGGACGCGAGCAGCAAAGAGCCGTCGTTTGAAAATTTTTACCGTCAGATAGAAAACCTCCGCTACCGCAACGGCTACAATACCGGCTACTGCTCGCGCCTGCATTATTCCTCCGACTGGATAGCCGACAATACCCTCCGAGGCAACGTCACCGACATCACCAAAGACCTCGGCGGCGTGGAGCTGCCCAACAACATCAACTTTATGTCCACACACAGCAGGCTCTACAAGCATCTGCAAGACAACGCCGCCGCCACCGACTCCATCCGCAAGCGCGAAGAATGGCTCAACGAACATCACACCTTTTATATACCGAAGGATAAAATTGCCGCCGTTGCCGACAAGATTCCGAGCGGCAGCCTTATTTTTATCACCACAAGCACCCCGGGACTCGACTTTGCGCACGTTGGCATAGCAGTCAAGGACGCAAAAGGCGCATTGAAGATGTACCACGCATCATCTACAGACCACAAGACCTCCATCTCCCCCACCCCGCTTGCACAGTATCTTAGCGGCATCAAGAAGTTTACTGGGATAGCCGTGGCGGTAGCGCGATAATTTTTTGCATAAATAATTGCACTTTTCCGCAAAAAACATTACCTTTGCGCTCGAATTGTGAAAAACATTCTAACACATTATAAATTATGGTATCATACAAAGAATTAGGCCTTGTTAACACAAGGGAAATGTTCAAGAAGGCAGTTAAGGGTGGCTACGCCATCCCCGCTTTCAACTTCAACACAATGGAGCAGATGCAGGCCATCGTTCAGGCCGCAGTAGAGACCAAGTCTCCCGTCATCATGCAGGTATCAAAGGGCGCACGCAACTACGCTAACGCCACCATCCTCCGCTACATGGCTCAGGGTGCAGTAGAATACGCCAAGGAACTCGGCTGCCCCAATCCTCAGATTGTACTCCACCTCGACCACGGCGACAGCTTCGAGCTCTGCAAGGACTGCATCGACATGGGCTTCTCGTCGGTAATGTACGACGGTTCTTCGTTGCCTTACGAAGAAAACATCAAGATTTCCCGTCAGGTGGTAGAATATGCACACAAGCACGACGTTACAGTAGAGTGCGAACTCGGCGTACTCGCTGGCGTTGAGGACGAAGTGTCTTCTGCCGTATCTCACTACACAAAACCCGAAGAGGTAATCGACTTCGCTACCCGTACAGGCTGCGACTCTCTCGCTATCTCCATCGGTACTTCGCACGGCGCATACAAGTTTACCCCCGCACAGTGCACCCGCAACGCTGAGGGCAAGCTCGTTCCCCCGCCGCTCGCATTCGACGTATTGCACGAGATTGAGAAGAAGCTCCCCGGCTTCCCGATCGTTCTCCACGGCTCGTCTTCCGTACCGCAGGAGGAAGTGGACACCATCAACAAGTATGGCGGCAAGCTCCCCGACGCAATCGGTATTCCCGAAGACCAGCTCCGCGAGGCTTCCAAGAGCGCAGTTTGCAAGATCAACATCGACTCCGACTCCCGTCTTGCCATGACCGCTGCCATCCGCAAGTATCTCGCTGAGAACCCCTCTCACTTCGATCCTCGCCAGTACCTCAAACCCGCTCGCGAGAACATGAAGAAGATGTACATCCACAAGATCGTCAACGTACTCGGCTCCAACGACAAGCTCTAATCGGCAGTTGACAATCAACAATTAATATAAGCCACATCAGATGAACCAAATCGATTTGATGTGGCTTTTTTTTAATAATAATACAACAATGCTCAGCATCGACAATCTCGCAGTAGAATTTGGAGGCACGACCCTCTTTCAGAATATCTCGTTCCAAATCAACGACAAAGACCGCATCGCCCTCATGGGCAAGAATGGCGCGGGCAAAAGCACACTCTTGAAAATAATTGCGGGCGAGCGCACCCCCACTCGCGGCTCCGTCACCAAACCCAAAGACTGCGTGGTGGCGTATCTGCCGCAGCACCTGATGACAGAAGACGGCAGGACGGTTTTTGAGGAGACCGCCCTCGCTTTTTCGCATCTCAAAGACACTGAAAACGAAATAGAGCGCATCAACCGCGAACTCGAAACCCGCACCGACTATGAATCTGACGAATACATGGCTCTCATAGAAAAGGTGAGCACGCTGAGCGAAAAATTTTACGCCATCGACATGACCAACTTCGACGAGGACATCGAAAAGACGTTGATGGGATTGGGTTTTGAGCGCACAGATTTCCAACGCCAAACTTCTGAATTTTCGGGCGGTTGGCGTATGCGCATCGAACTCGCCAAATTGCTATTGAAAAATCCCGACGTTCTCCTCCTCGACGAACCCACCAACCATCTCGACATCGAATCCATCCAATGGCTCGAAGATTTCATCAAGCAAAGTTCCAAAGCTGTGGTGCTCATCAGCCACGACAAAAGGTTTGTAGATTCCATCACCAACCGCACCATAGAGATTACGATGGGGCGCATCTACGACTACAAGGCTACATACTCCCACTACCTCGAACTCCGCAAAGAACGTCGCGAGCAGCAGCAAAAACAATACGAGGAGCAGCAAAAAATGATTCAGGAGACCAAGGATTTCATCGAGAGGTTCAAGGGCACTTACTCCAAGACTCTCCAAGTGCAGAGCCGCGTCAAGATGCTCGAAAAACTTGTACTCATAGAAGTTGACGAGGAAGACAATTCGAGGTTGAAACTCAAATTTCCGCCGTCGGTGCGTTCGGGTCAATATCCCGTGATTGCCGACAATGTTGCCAAAAGTTATGACCGCATGATTTTCCAAAACGCATCGTTCACCATACAGCGCGGCGAAAAAGTGGCTTTCGTAGGTCGCAATGGCGAAGGCAAATCCACAATGGTAAAGTGCATCATGGGCGAAATACCATTTGATGGCAAGTTGCAACTCGGACACAACGTCCAGATAGGCTATTTTGCACAAAATTCGGCGTCGCTCCTCGACGAAAATCTCACCGTATTCCAGACCATCGACGACATTGCCAAGGGCGACATCCGCACCAAAATCAAGGACATGTTGGGCGCATTTATGTTTTCGGGTGAAAATATCGACAAGAAGGTAAAGGTGCTCTCAGGCGGCGAGCGTCAACGTCTTGCAATCCTCAAACTCCTCCTCGAACCCGTCAACTTCCTCATCCTC
>JAFXMJ010000242.1 GCA_017530465.1 Bacteroidales bacterium | reverse complement strand
CTCTCCTCCATCTCCAAATTTTCCTGTATCAAGATTATGGACATCTTGTATCGAGTTTTTAGATAAATTGTCCAAAAATTTTGGATAGTCTGCCAATGGTGTGATGTCCCGCAGGAAGTTGTGACCCAACACACGCGAAATCTTTATCAGCATTGCAATGTCGATATTGTCACGCTGAAAGATGCTGTAAACATTTGAGCGGTTGCAGTTCAACTCGGCAGCGAGCCACGTTGCGCGGCGTCCCTGCCGGTCAAATTCGTCCTTGATAAGTTGTCCTATGTGTATTTCCATTTCTTTACGACTTTTGGTTTTTACCATTTGTGTCGAGGAAATGGAAAAGGTTACAGGTTTTCAAAACTTTTTTTCAGATAACCGAAAAAATTTTTATCTTTGCAGTTGAATAAAAAAGATGATTATGCGCGTGTTTAAAGAGATGTCTTATTATGCCAATAAAGTTTTACATATCAATCATTTTCATCATTCTTTTCCTTGCTGTCGATACGGCTGTCGGGCAGGGGAGGAGAGCATTGTTTGTTGGCATTTCGGATTATCCTTCGACATCGGGTTTTCAAAAGATTCACGGGGCGGAAGATTATGAAATTATTGGCAAAATGCTTGAAAGGCAAGGGTTTGAGATAGCGAAACTTTTGAATGGCGATGCTACGGCAAGTAATATCCGTGCGGCTCTTGACAATATGGCAAAAACCTCTGCAAAAGGCAGTTGCGTTTATATTCATTTTTCGTGTCACGGACAGCCTTTTGAGGACAAGCCGCCATTTGATGAGGACGACCTTTGGGACGAGTCGCTTGTAGCCATCGATGCCCAAAAAAATTATCAATCAGGTATTTACGAGGGCGAAAATCATATCATTGATGACGAACTTTCTGTGTATTTCGACAGAATAAGGAAAAAAATCGGTGAAGATGGATTGTTGTGCGTAGTAATTGACGCTTGTCATTCCGGCACGTCGTCGAGGGACGACATAGATGATGATGACTTTGTGCGCGGGACGGATTTTGGATTCAGTGCCGATGGCAAAATTTTCGCTCCGAGAATCAACAGAAAAGGAAATTTTCAAATCGACAAAATTCCCGGTGCGGGCGACATTTTGATGCTTGAAGCCTGCCGCTCGTATCAGTTCAACAAAGAGGTCATAAAAAACGGCAAGCATTATGGTGCATTGTCTTATTATGTCGGTCAAGTGCTTGAGAGACACAATATTACTCGCTCGTTGGATTGGGTTGACGATGTTAATGACCTGATGAAAAACGACCTGACTTTGACCGACCAAAATATGGTTTACGAATCAAGTTTTTAAGGCGATGGAGAGAAGTAGTAAGTTGATATTAAGTGAGTTTGTCTCTAAAAACAGGGAGAGGACCATCAATTATCTTCTCAAGACATACAAATGTCTAAAATATCACGACTGCGAGGATATTTTTCAGGATTCGCTGATGGTTTTTTACGACAAGTGCGTCAAAGGCGAGCTTGACAATATCAAATCTTCACTTTATACATTTTTCGTCGGGATATGCAGGAACAAGGCGCGGGAATTTAGCCGCAAAAATTACAAAACCGCATACATTGAGGATAATATTGTCTGTGGCAATATCTCCGAGGAAAAAATTGACGCCATCCTTGCATTGGACTGCGGCGATTACGAGTTGGAAGACGCCAAGAGCCAGGCTGTTGACGCAATTATAAACGACCTTCCAGATACCTGTGCAAAGATTTTTTGGGGATATTTTTGGGATGGTTTTTCGCTGAAAACATTGGCGGATATGTATGGCAAGACGGAGACTGCGATGAAGGTCACAAAATTCCGCTGCACCGAAAAATTCAAGCAGCGTTTCCGCGACGTGTTAAATAATCTATTAAACAAGTAATTATGAATCAGGAATTTGACGACATACCGGCAGATGTTTTGAATGACGACGAGACATTGATGAAATACCTTCGCGGCGAACTCGCGGCAGAGGAAGAAGCCGTCTTTATGAAAAAACTTCAAGACAATCCCGACCTCAAACAACGTGCCGTGGCTGTTGCACGGCTTATCAAGGGATTAGAGCGCAAGGGCATTGAAAATAATGAAGAGTTTACTACTGCCTTCAAGAAGCTTTCCGCCGATGATGTGAAAAATATTTCAAAACCGTCTGGCAAAGTTATCAGTCTGAAAAAAGTTTTGGTATGGGTGTCGTCTGCGGCGGCGGTGTTGGTTTTAGTGATAGGACTTAGGATTTTTTATGTCAATAATTATAACGAATCGCTTGTCGTAGAGTATGAAAAGACTTTCCAATTGTCAGAGTTTTCGCGTGGCGGCGAAGAGGATGTCAACAATGAATTGCAATTGCTGTTTGACAATGTATTGCAGGGCAAAGATTTAGACTCGACTATTGAAAAATTGTCCGCTATTTTTGAAGAATCGCAGTCGGAATATTTCAATAAATACAAAAATGCTTTGGATGTTTCGGGCTGGTATTTGGCTCTTGCTCATCTCAAAAATCACGATGGTGACCAGGCAAAAAAGGTGTTGTCTAAGTTAAGTATGGCGACAGAAAAAGATGGTACTCGCCAAAAAGCTGATGAATTGATGGCAAAGATAAAGTAGGCGGATTGTACTCCGCCATACTAATCATTGTGTCTCTTTCAGGAATCCGTCCTTGTTTTTGAGGTTTTTGTAGCTGCGCAGGATGCAGTGGATGTCGGCGAATGGCATCTTGACACGTATTTCCACTGGGACGTAGTTGCCGTCGTTGGTGAACCATGCGCCGAGGTCTTCCT
>JAFXMJ010000241.1 GCA_017530465.1 Bacteroidales bacterium | reverse complement strand
TCGTTGTAGCCGAATGTGTAGCCGCGCTCGGTGAGGATTATCTTGTCGTTGCCGCAGGATTCAATCTTTTGGCAGGGCTTAATCATATTTTCGGGCGCGAGGAATTGTCCGTGCTTCAGGTTGACCACTGCGCCGGTCTTGGCAGTCTCCGTTACGAGACCCGTCTGCATGCACAGATAAGCGGGTATCTGGATGACGTCGAGTACTTCGGCGGCGGGTTTGATGTGTTCGGGGTAATGGATGTCGGAGAGGACGGGCATGTCGAACTCGCGCTTGATTTTTGCCAAGAGTTCGAGGCCTTTGTCGAGACCGGGGCCGATGTAATAATCGACGCTCGACCTATTGTCCTTCATAAACGACGACTTGAAGATGACAGGCAGCTTCAAATTCTCCGCCGTCTTCTTGACGTGCTCCGCCGTCTTCATCATCAACGACTCCTCCTCGATGACGCAGGGGCCGCAGATGAGGAACAATTGCGGCGCACCACATTCTATATTTCTTACTTTTACGATTTTTTTCATTACTATATTATATAATGTGTGCAATTTTGTTTTTTCTTAGCATCTCGTCACCGGGAAGCGCACTGCGAAAATGGAACCTACCCCCACATCGGATATTACCGCAATCTCGCCTTCGAGCAAGTCCACAATCTGTTTTACAATTGCAAGTCCGAGTCCCGCGCCATCGTATATCTTGGTGCCGGTCTGCGGCGCTTTCCAAAATTTTTGGAAGATTTTGCGGTGATATACTTTGGGGATGCCGATTCCAGTGTCAGTCACTTGAATCTCGAGCATCTCCCTGCCGTCCTGTGCTGTGCAGAATCCCGCCGAAAGCGTTATCGAGCCTTGTTCGGTGAATTTGATTGCATTCTCCACTATCAGCACCATGGCGCGGCACATCAGGCTGTCGTCGCCGTAGAGGTGCACGGGGGTGGTGTTGTCGCCGAGGCTGTTGTTCATCACGTAGCATACCGAGTTGCTCTTTTTGGCTTTCAGGAGGCTCTTGGTGCTGTTGTAGATGAAGTCGAGGGTGAATAAGACGTCAAATTCGTTGGGCCTTGGCTTGATGCTGCCGACCTCAAGGCTGTTGATGAAGGCTGCATTGTCGCAAAAATCGAGCAGATACCTGACGCTCCTTTTCAGCTGTACCACCAGCATCTCGCGGGTTTCGCTGTCGCAGTCGGGCTGTGAGAGCACGTCGCAGCACCCCACGATGACATTGAGCGGTGTGCGTATCTCGTGGGAAATAGTCTTGAGGAACGACGTCTGCATTTTCAACGCCTCCTCGTGTACGTCCGTGCTTGTATTGACGTTAGCCATTTTCACTTCAATTATTACTGTTGGTAACAATTTCCAAAGGTAGCGATTTTTTTTGTAATACCAAAAATGTTTGCATCATTTTTCGCATTTTTTTGCAATCTGCCCTCCGGGAAACCTGATTCTTGCGTGGCATCCTTTGCGTAGTGCCATTTCGTCCACTATTGCCTTGGCGAGTTCGTTGTTATTGGCGTCTGAAAAATGCTCCCAGTACATGATGCCGCCGAGATTGTTGATGCAGGCAAAATCCACTTTCCTTGCCACCGACTCTCTGTCGTCGTAGCTGATGAATATCTTTTGCGCCTCGTTGTAGATGAACGGCGCGTATGCCTGGCGATCCCAGTAGCGGCGGTATCCGTTGCCGTCTTTTAAGAGTGACACTATGTTGCGGTAGCTCACCGAGCCTACGCCTTTGCCGGGGTTATAGACCACCGCGCCCTGCTTGATTACTACGCCTGTCCACTTGCGGCCGTAGAACGCCGCGCCTATCACAATCTTGTTTTTGGGGATGCCCTTGCCGATGTAGAGGTTCACGATGCGCTCCACAGAGTGCCCGTATGGCTTGCCGGCGGGCATATAGAGGTTGGTGTGGTGTCCGTTGTACTCGTTCCACTGCCCGTGGAAGTCGTATGTCATCAGGAAGAAGTAATCGACGAGCGGTGTCACCTTGAGCGGCTCTATATAATTAAGGTATTGCTCGAATGCGCCCGACGCCACGGTGACGTAATATTTTTTGCCGTCTTGGCGCGACGCCTCGTCGAACGACGCTCTTAGTGTGGCGAGCAGCGCGGTGAAGTTGGTGCGGTCGGCGGCGCGTGTAGCTTTCTTCATTCCTGGGAACTCCCAATCGACATCGATGCCGTCGAGCCCGTATGCCCTGACGAACCTCACTGCGTCGTCGGCAAACACCTTGCGCGCTTCGTCGTTTGCGGTCATTGTCGTAAATACCTTCTCGGTGCCTTGTCCGCCCACTGATACCAGCACCTTGAGTCCAGGGTACTTGCGCTTGAGGTTGCGCGCCACGTGGAAATTCTTGGCGTCGGACGGGTGAAGCAGCCCTATGCGGTTGTTTTTGATGACGGTGAACGCGAGGTTTACGATGTCAACGCCCTCGAGGTCGATGGTGCGGCTGTCGAGGGTTCTATTGCCGATGTGCAGGTATGCGACCACAATCGGCGACTTCGCCTTGCGGTATGACTCCGGCGGGTCGGTATTGAGGTCGTTGGCCTCGGGGTTGGCGAGGCAGCCTGTGACGAGCGGCAGGATGGCGATTGCCGTCACCCATAATAAGTGCCTGAACAAACAACTGTTACGCATTTTTGATTGATGTCTGTCTTCAAATTCAGAGCGCAAAGATACAAAATATATGGCGACAGCCCAAACTTAATACTCTTCTCTGTGTTGAAGTAAAGATATTGTGCCGCCGTGCAATGCATTGTATTACAGGCTGTTGTCTATGGATTGCAAACGTCCTCGATTAAAAAAAAAAAAAAATTGCATAAAAAATTTGCATATATTGGGAAAAGTTGCTAATATTGCAGTCCGAAAAATCACATGAATAAACTTTATTATTAAAAATAAAACCATGGAATTATTAAAAGTAGTTGAAGAACAATATTCCTTGAAAAGGGAATGGCCGAGCTTCAACAGTGGAGACACAGTAACAGTATCTTATAAGATTGTAGAAGGCAACAAGGAGCGCATACAGCAGTTCAGAGGCGTTGTTATTCAGAGGAAGGGTGCTGGCATCAGCGCAACCTTCACAGTAAGGAAGATGTCGGGCAACATCGGAGTCGAGAGGATTTTCCCGGTGGAGTCGCCCTTCATCGACAAGGTAGAGGTCAACAAGAGAGGTCGCGTTCGTAGGTCGAGGATCTACTACGTGAGGGAGCTCACCGGCAAGAAGGCCCGCATCAAGGAGAAGATTGTCAATGTAAAGTAAAAAGACTGTCTAATCTTTGTTTTGGGAAGGAAGAGACCAATACAAACTCCAATACGAAAAAATCCCCGGAACAGGCTTTTGGGGATTTTTTTGTAAATCGTTACAGAAAACAACAAGAAAACAAATGGCAAACACAGAACAAAACCAGGAGCAGGACCAGCTCGAAAACGTCGAGAGCAGCCTTGGCAGAGCCGAGATGTTCGTAGAGGAAAACAGGCAGACGTTTTTGCTCGTAATTGGCATCGCTGTCGCAATAATGCTCGGTGTGTGGGCTTACTTCAAGTTCATCAAAGGACCCAAGGAGACCAATGCAGCCGCACAGATGCACCAGGCAGAGCTCTACTACGAGCGCGACTCCGTGAAGCTCGCACTTGACGGCGACGGCAACTACCCCGGCTTCCTCGGAATCATCAACGACTATTCCGGCACTAAGGCCGCCAACAACGCCAAGTATTACGCCGGAGCTTGCTACCTCAGGCTCGGACAATACGACGAGGCCATCAAGATGCTCGAAGGATTCTCTTCGTCCGACCCTATGCTTGAGCCGCTGTCGATAGGACTTATCGGCGACGCTTTTATGGAAAAAGGCGATGTTGACAAGGCAGTTTCTAATTACAACAAGGCTGTGAGCAAGGCTGGCGAAAACAAATTTATCGCCCCCTATTTGATGCTCAAGCTCGCTGTTGCATACGAAAAGCAGCAGAAGTATCAGGATGCCCTTGGCGTCTATGAAAGACTCAAAGCCAATTTCCCGACTTCAGCAGAAGGTCGCGAGGCTCTTAAGATGATACCTGCCCTCAGCCAGAAGCTCGGCAAGTAAAAAAAGTCTATTGGCAACCGCAACGCGGTGTCACAATAAAAAACGGCTGTCCCAAGAGGACGGCCGTTTTTTATTATATATGGTGAGTCAATCGCAATGGCAAAAAAAAAGACCGCTGAAATTCTTCAGCGGTCTTCTCCAAAACAACTTGTGTTGTCTTGTCGGAGTGGCCAGACTCGAACTGGCGACCCCAACGTCCCGAACGTTGTACGCTACCAACTGCGCTACACCCCGAATCGTGTCTTATTTCTAAAACGGTGCAAAGGTAGAAACCTTTTTCCAATCCACCAAATTTTTTTGAAACTTTTTTCAACATTTTTTCCTATCGAGCTTTAGCCGTTTGATAATCAGTATATTTGTAGGTGCAATCGGATTGCCATACGGCGCAGATAAAAAAAATTTAAAAAAAATACCAAAAAATAGCGTCAATTTAAAAAAATGTTACTACCTTTAATGCGTTTAAAAACAAGTAAGACCATAGAAACTTATACGATGAATAAATTTCTTAAAATCAATACTTTAGCGGCGGCAACCGTAATCATAGCGGCATTGCTTGGGTGCGGTGGGCAGACCAACAATCAGACCCAAACCGACACCGGGCAGAGTACACAGGCGCAGACACAGGCTCCCGCCAACGATAAAACGGAAGAAAACACCGAGGCTATCGACAAGGTGGTAAAGCAGCAGGAGCAGACCGACTCCGAGAAGAATGACGAAGAGCCATTGTCGGCGGAGACGGTGAAGCAGGCGTACAGCGCACCGGCGGAGCTCCAGTACTACAAGGCGAGCAACGAGTACATTTTCCAAAAATTCTACCCCATCGGATGGTCGAAGGACGGCAAGTTTGCATACGTGATTGAACCTGCTGATGAGGCTGCTGGACTGTATTTCTTCAAGCTGAGGATTCAGAGCATGATAAGCGACAAGATAGTTTACGAGTGGGAGCTCGACCCCGATGAGGGCGTCGAGAGCGGCAGCGTAAAGCAGATGTGGAAGGAAAACCAGATGACCTTCGCCGCCGCGCTCAACGAGCACAAGATCATCCCGCAAAAAGACATCAAGCTCCTCGGCACTGAGTTCAATACCGAGGAAGGCAAATTCAAGGTGACCATCGAAAACCAGATGGAGACCGACCCCGACTTTGGATTTGAAGTGGTGAAGACCACCAATATCGACATCAAGGCGTCGGAGCTTGGCTCCAAGAGGATATACTCCTACACCGAAAAAGACTATAACCAGTGCCTCGGCCGCATCGTGCAGGGCGTTATCAAGAGTCCATACGAAAAGCGCGTCGCAGTGCTTGTAAAAGAGGAACTTAGGGGCTACGAAGGCCCGCCGAATGTAGTGAGGGAGTTCCTCGTGGGAGCAGATCTCGAGAGGTCGTTCAAAAAGAAATAGCATTTTTTTGCAAAAAAAATTGCAAATGCCAAATATTAACCTTACTTTTACCGAGAAAATCACAAAAAAACATCCGAAAATGTTAGAAATAAAGGACTATTTGGTAAGCGGAGACAACGTTAGGAAAAGGGTCAAATGCACCAAGACAAGCGGAGAGTTTGAGAGGGGCTATCCCGACTCAATCATAATCCACTATACGGCAGGCCCTTACCAGTCGTCGCTAAATACTTTGGTCAATCCAAATGTTAAGGCGTCGGCGCACGTGTTGATAGACCGCGACGGCAGTATCACGCAGCTCATACCGTTCAACGAGATAGCGTGGCACGCCGGAGAAAGCAGTTATGGCGGACGTTCCGGATACAACAAGTATTCCATTGGCATAGAGATTGTCAATTCCGGACCGCTCACCAAAAGCGGCAATGTATATAGGTCGTGGTTTGGCGCGGCATACAACCCGAGCGACGTAATGGAGGCGATACACCGCAACCAATCTACCGCCAAATACTGGCACGTATATACCGCCGAGCAGATAGAGACCGTAAGGCAACTCTGCATCGAACTCATAGAGGCGTACCCAAACATCAAGCAGATACTCGGGCACGAAGAAGTGGCACCCGCTCGCAAGACTGACCCGGGTCCAGCATTCCCGCTCGACACGCTCAGAGACCAGCTTCTCGGCTCCGACAGGAAAAATGACGGCGGCGCAACGCTCCCAGAGACAGGCCGCGTAGCAGCCAAGACCCTCAACATTCGTACAAGCCCTGAGACCGACGGACTGCTCGCAGCCCAGCCGCTCCCCAAAGGCACGATGGTAAGCATCGTAGGCGAGAAAAACGGCTGGTACAAGGTGAGGACTACCGTGGAAGGTTGGGTATTTGGCAAGTACTTGGACATCAACTAACTAAAAAGTATCGATTATGAAAAAATGGATCATCGTAGTAGTAGTGATACTCGTCGGACTGATAATCATTGGAGTATTGTATGACGCTGGATACCTCAATTTCAAGTGGTCAACTCTTTCTATGGTTTTCGCCGCGCTCGCGGGTCCGTACATGTACATCAAAAACAAGTTGTTCAATACGAACAACGTCGATACAATCGAAGACATGATAAAGAAGGCGAAGGCAGGCCTCAAGGTGGACGAAGACCACAGGGCAGCGTTCGACGAGACGATTACCGAGAAAGAAACCGAAATCAATCACCTTGAAAATCAGGTGACTGTACTCGATCAAAAACTCAAGGAAATGGAGACCAAAGCCGAGGATACTCACGTCGAGGTCAAGGAAATGAGCTCCGCCGAGATTGCTAAAGCCTTTGAAACACTCTATGGAAATGAGAAAGATGAATAGACGACATACATTAATCATTATAATGGCGTTGTTTGCGATGTTTATGTCGAGCAGCGCCAGCGCACAGATTACATTGCAGTGCGTCAAGCCGGGACAAGAACTCCTCGTGAAGCCCGACGGCGACACCCTGTGGGTAATCAACGACGCAAGGATGAGGTCTGTGGTGGAGACCGGAAGGCTCTACCAAATCTCTAAGGAACAGGTGAAGATCCTCACTCAAAAGTGTGACACGCTCACCGAAATCTCCGCGCAGAAGGATTCGCTCATCAATATCCTCAAGACCGACCGTGACTATTACGTCACAGAATTGAAGTCGAGCCGCGAGGACGTGATAACGGCCGGAGAGATGGCGAGGAAATACCGCCGCAGGGCGAGGTTCGCCGCCATCGGAATTGGTGTGGGCGCAGTGTTGGGATTTGCACTGGGATTCCTCCTGTTCAAATAGCAATTAATCAACTGAATAATAACAACAAACAAGTATAAAACCATGAACGAATACTTACAAAACGACGCCGTCGACTATTGGGTGAAACACCAATTGGAGTATTACATGAGTGTGTATATGCCCGTGATGGTATGGCTGATAATTTCCACGATATTCATTGTGGTGATGTTCAGGAAATATACCTTTGGCGATTGGACAAAGGAAAACCCCAACCCGTGTGACGGTGAAACATTCAACATGCCTCGTGGTACTATCCGTGGCATCCTCACGATGTCGCTGCTGTTCATCACGGTGGTTATCGAGCTTGCCAACGTCAGGATTGTTGGTCTCGAAGCCGAGTTCAGCGAGTTTCTCGCAGCGTTCCAGATGATGGTGGCCTTCTACTTTGGCGCAAAGGTGATGCACCACATCAACTCTGTGGACAAGACCAAGACCAAGGCAATCGCCGATGCCGCAGCAGCCATCGAAAATGCACAGAATGGCATTCGCACTTCTACCACTTACGTATCCGCTCCGACCACCGAGGTAGGCGAACCGGCATACGACAACTCTTACTTCGAGGAAGAGGGTGCGGCAGGTTAAACAACGATGAACCAATGTCGGAAATAAATCCGCCGACATAAGCCAACCAACCAAACAAGCCGAAAAGGTGCTAATATCCAAAAAGCATCTTTCGGCTTTTTGGCATTTGATTATGTCAATGCATAATTCACAATTCACAATGCATAATGCATAATTGCCATTCGGCGTATGCTATGATTTAATTTGCATTTTGTATTTTGTAATTCGTAATTCATAATTCATAATTCGTAATTCGTAATTCATTAATTGATGATAACCGCTCTTTACGCCCATCATCCGGCGCACCAGCAGCTCGCCGACGCGCTCAAAAACTCCAAGAATGTCTCCGTCCGTGGAATGGCGACATCGGCGTTGTCGTTTTTTATAGCCTCTGACCAAACTCTCGCCCAAACGCCCACCATAATCGTTATGGACAACGAGGAACAGGCGGCATACACCTACAACGACCTCCAATGCGCCGAGCAAAAAAGGCAGGTGTTGTTTTACCCGTCGAGCAAGCGACATTCTGCCCTCAAAACAGCCACCGACGACGCTTCCACGAGCCAAGAATCGTTGCTGTCCAAGACCGAAGTTTTAGACAAGATTTCCACGTTGGACAATTACGTACTTGTTACATACCCGGAATCATTGGCGGAGAGCGTTATCACCCGCGACGGGCTGTCCAAGACCACTCTCGCCATCAATACCGGCGACAGTCTCGATACCAATTTCATTGAGGAAATGCTTGATGAATACGGATTTGAACGAGTTGACTTTGTATCAGAGCCGGGGCAATATTCGCAGAGGGGCAGCATCATAGATATTTATTCTTATTCTAATGACGAACCATACCGCATCGACTTTTTTGGCGACACGATAGATTCAATCCGCACTTTTGACGTTGTTACCCAACTATCGCAGGAACGCTGCAAAAGCATTACTATCATACCAGATATTTGCAACAACGACGACGCGCCCAAAATTCCCTTCCTCGATTTTGTGGCTAAGGATGCCGTGGTTTGGTTTCAAGACAAAAACAAGGCAGTGAGGGAGGCGGTGCAACTCTCCCCCACTCCCGACGATTTTGCTAAGTCGGTGTTTGCCAAGAAAACCATTGACGCGGGTTTTATCCAAGACGATACGCAAATTGGCGCAGTAGCCAACTCTATCAGGTTCAATATAACTACCCAGCCCAACTTTCAGAAAAACTTCAACCTCTTGGCGGAAGACATCGCCTCGCGCCAACAGCAGGGCTACCAGACTTATATCGCCGTTCTCAACGACAGGCAAAACATCCGCCTTCACGACATTTTTGCGTCCGACGCCGTATCAACCAAAGTTACATTTAAGGATGTGCAAATGTCTATCAATGAGGGTTTTATCGATAATGACCTAAAAATCTGCGTCTATACCGACCATCAGATTTTTGAGCGTTACCTCAAATATAGACTCAAAGAAGCCAAGATAAAGCGCAACCGCGACGCCATCACCATCAACGAGATGAACTCCCTCAAACCCGGCGACTATGTGGTGCATCAGGACCACGGCATCGGCGTTTTTGACGGGCTCCAAAAGATGAACATCAACGGCAAGGATCAGGAAGTTATCCGCCTGAGTTACAAGGACAACGACATCCTCTTTGTCTCCGTGCACGCGCTCCACAAGATTTCAAAATACAAGGGCGCGGACGGCACTCCGCCCAAAGTTTATAAACTTGGCTCCGGCGCGTGGAACCGCATTAAGCAAAAGACCAAGGCGAAGGTCAAGGACATCGCCGAAAAACTCATCCGTCTATACGCGCAGCGCAAACACCAAAAGGGTTTCGCGTTTTCGCCCGACAGTTATATGCAACAAGCGTTGGAAGCGTCGTTCATCTACGAGGACACCCCCGACCAGGAACGCGCCACAGCCGCCGTCAAGGAAGATATGGAGAAGCCCGAACCGATGGATCGCCTGATATGCGGCGACGTTGGATTTGGCAAGACGGAAATCGCTGTTCGTGCGGCGTTTAAGGCGGCTACCGACGGCAAACAAGTCGCCGTACTCGTGCCTACAACTATACTTGCACTTCAACATTACAAGACGTTCAGCGACAGGCTCAAAGACTTCCCCGTAAAAGTGGAATACCTCTCGCGTCTGCGCACTGCCAAGGAAGTGCGCGAAATCACCGCCGAACTCGCCGCCGGAAAAATTGACATCATTATCGGCACCCACAAACTCGTGGGCGCAACCATCAAATTCCGCGACCTTGGTCTATTAATCATCGACGAGGAGCAGAAATTTGGCGTTTCGGTCAAGGAAAAACTCAAACAACTGAAACTCAACGTCGATACCCTGACTCTCACGGCAACGCCTATACCAAGGACGCTGCAATTCTCGCTCCTTGGCGCACGCGACCTCTCAATCATTAGCACTCCGCCGCCAAACCGTTATCCGGTGGTTACGGAAGTGCATACCTTCAAGCCCGAAGTCATCAAGGAGGCTATCGATTACGAACTCAGCCGTCGCGGTCAGGTGTTCATCATCCAAAACAAGATAAAACTCCTCTACAAGACCGAGGAAATGATAAGGAAAATGTTCCCGAAGGCGGCAATCCTCACGGGACACGGGCAGATGGACGGCGACATCCTCGAAGACATTATGCTCTCCTTCATCAACAACGAGGCAGACATCCTCATCTCCACCACAATCATCGAGAACGGCCTCGACATTCCTAACGCCAACACCATCATCGTGTTTGACGCGCAGAATTTTGGTCTCAGCGAACTCCACCAACTTCGCGGGCGCGTGGGCAGGAGCAATAGGAAGGCGTTCTGTTACCTCATATCGCCGCCGGAGGAAAATTTGACTGTTCAGGCGCGTCAAAGGCTCAGGGCGATTGAGAGTTTCACGGAACTTGGCAGCGGTTTCAATATCGCGATGCAAGACCTCGACATCCGTGGCGCGGGCAATATGCTCGGCGGCGAACAGAGCGGTTTCATCAACGAAATCGGCATCGAGACTTACCAAAAAATCCTCGACGACGCCATCGCCGAAATCAAGGAGGAAGAGTTTAAGAAACAGCATCAGGCGCAACTCCAATCCGCCGGCGACGACGAAGACAGCATCCTCGAAATGCCCAAGGATTATCTCTTCACCGACGACTGCACCATCGACACCGACCTCGAAGTGCTCCTGCCAAGCACTTACATACAGAATGTTGCCGAGCGCATCAGGATTTACCGCCGCTTGGACAGCGTGAAGACCGACGACGAACTCGCCCAAATTGCCGACCAACTCAAAGACCGTTTTGGCGAGATTCCAAAACAGACTTTGCAACTCTTTGACATCGTGCGTATGCGTTGGGTGGCGATGCGTCTCGGCATCGAGAAGATTTCGATGAAGGGTGGCAAGATGCTCTGCAATTTTGTGCCGAAGGAGACTTTTATCCGCTCGTCGCAGTTCCAAAGCATCTTTGCAAAAATCCAAAACATCCGCGACTGCCGCATCCAAGCCGCCACCGCCGACAAATTCGCCATCGTGTTCAGCAACATTGCCAATACGACAAAGGCATTGAAGACATTGGAGGGGATATATGGCGCATAAAAAAATACCATAATCGTTTGTAATCTGTATAATTTTATATAAATTTGCGTCGCAACAAAAAGACACAGATACTATGAATATTACCGAAAAAATTCAGACGCTCCGCAAGGAGAAGGGTTGGTCTATCGCACGGCTCGCCAAGGAGACCGATATGCCGACGGTGAGCCTCCGCGTGATGCTCTCCCGCGACGACCCAAACCGTTACACTGTAAAAAACTTGAAGAAAATCGCTGATGCTCTTGGTGTTACGGTGAGTTACCTGACTCTCGAAGAAGGCGAACTGGAATCCCCGGCATTGACATCCACACAGAGCGAGGAACTCAAAGCCGTCATAGCCGCCGCCATCGACCAGTATTTCACAATAAAACAGCCGCAGACCCCGCCGGCAAGTGCGCCGTTGGAATCTGCGGCTGAGATTCAAGATGATGTCATCTTCAACGAGGACGACCCTCTCGAAGATTAATGGTTGGTCCTGTTGTTGATGACCGCCCTCATCTGGCTGCCGTCAGAGAAGTGGTGCGATTCTATGATGCTCACGTCGGAGTTGGAAAGACGCTCGGCGTAGCTTTCCATTATCTTCATCCGATCGGGGATGCTCACGTCGGAATCGAATGAGAGTTTCAGTTTCAAGATGCCCTTGCTGACAACTCCTGTCCATTTAATTTTGCTCATTTTTTTATAGTTTGTGTAGTCGAGTTATTAAAAAATGTTATTGTACCTCTACATTAACAAACAGTATGCCAAAATGAGCTTTAAAAATTGCTGGTAATAAGCCTATTACACATTCTCTATTGAACCATAACAATAATGCCGATAGACAAATAGTTGTGGCTCAAAGCGTTACGGACGAGAAGTCTGAGCGAAACAACAAATAAAAATATTTTTTTCTATCTAGAAATCACTTACTTAGAGAAGTCCATTTCAAGTATTTGAGTAGCGTAGTACGCGGAAGGTCTTGGGCTGCATCTTGAAGGTGATTGCGCCTTTGGAATCCGCTTGGACGCTCTCGCCGCCAAAACAATCGTCAAACCTCCTGCCGGGCAGTCCGATAATCCTCACGTTGGCGGGCGTATCCTCGCAATTGAAGGCAAAAATCACGCGCTCCTCGCTGCTCTTGCGGCTGATGACCCAGACACGGCTTTTGGTGGAGGCGTAGTCGGTGGCCATCGTGCCGCGCATAAGGGCGTTGCTGCTGCGCCGTAGGGCTATTATCCGCTTGTAAAAATCCAACATCTCCATATCGGCGGCAATCGGCTCTTTGCGGTCGTTGAAATGCTTGCCGCCTACCACAATGTGTTCGTCCTCAAAATGCATCTCGGGCCAGCACATCGGCTTGCGGCAGTCGGGGTCATTAGCTCCATACATACCGAGTTCGTCGCCGTAATAGACCATAGGCGAGCCTATCATCGCAAATTCAAAGACGATAAGCATCTTTTGCAGTTGCCGCTCGTCGTCGTCAGGGCGGCGGGTGGTGTAGCCTCGGTCGGTGCAATGGGTGTTTTCAAAGAATTTGGCGATTGTGCCGTACTGTTTGAGCTTGCGGTTGACTATCAATGATGCGATGCGCTCGGTGTCGTGCGTGCCAAGAAGGTTCATAGCCAAATAGTTGGCACCGATAGGATAAAGTTTTAGTTGATTCCAAATCCGCTTGTCAAACTCTTTGGCTGTCATTTTTGGGGCGTCGCAGGTGAAAAATTCGCACGCCAAAAAGTAAAAACCGTAGTTCATTACTCCATCAAACGCGCCATTGTCCAAGTATGGTTTTATAATTGTATCTGGCTCTATCAATTCTGCAAGGAACAGCGAATTTTTGTTAATTTTCTTTGTAAAATCGTGCGCCGACTTCCAGAAAGTCATCGGCACGCCTATCGCGTGGTCGAGCCGCCAACCGTCAATGCCTTCATACTCAATGCCTTCCACAATTGGCCTCAACCACCGCTTCAATGTCGCAAATACATAACGCTTTACTTCCTGTGAACCATAATTGAGTTTTGGCATTTCGGTGACAAAGCCCCAAAACTTGTCGTAACTCAGTTTTCGCGCCGTGGTCTTGGTCCAATCGATGTGAAACCAATCCGCATATTTGGATTTTTGGCGGTTGCGGAGGACGTCCTGGAATGGCTTGCTATTATAGCCAATATGATTGAAAACTCCGTCAAAAATCACCTTCATCCCGCGCTTGTGAGCCTCGCTGATTAGTGTGAGGGCTTCGCGGTCGGCGGTAGTCCAAGAGGCGTTGTCGAAGTCGTCAAAATCCTCATTGTCAATCTGTTGGATGTCGCTGTCGGGATTGCTGCCCAAGAACGGGTCTATGTGCATAAAATTGGTGCCGTCGTATTTGTGAAGGCTCGGCGAATACTGCAACGGCGTGAAATACAGCGCGTTGACACCAAGGTCGGCAAGGTAGTCAAGTTTGGAGATGATGCCCTTGATGTCGCCGCACAATCGGCGTCGGAGCATATTGGAATGTAGCGAGCCACGGTTTTCCTGTTCGTAGGGCTGACGGCAATACCAATCGGCAGTCCACGGATGCACCTGCCACGGCTTGTCGGGCTTGATGTTCCACGGGGCTGTGCCGTAGAGGTGATTGGCTGTGATTGGCTTATTGTCGTAGAAACGACAAAAGCGGTCTGGAAATATCTGATACCAAACCGCCTCCGCCGCCCATTGTGGGAAATTGTTCATAAAATAATTACGAATTACGAATTATGAATTATGAATTGTGAATTGTCTATTAAGCCTTCGTCGCCTTGTCGAGAGCGGCTTTGATTTTTGCGCGGACGGCGTCGCATACCGGCACGAGGGGCAGGCGGAGCGTCTCGCTGCAAATGCCAAGCATATTGAGGGCTGCCTTTGCTCCGGCGGGGCTGCCGTCCTCAAAGAGTGCGCCCATCAAGTCGAGGAGCTGGTAATGGATGCGGCTCGCGGTCTTGAAATCGCCTTTGGCTGCGGCGTTGACCATCTGGACGCATTGCTTGGGCGCAACGTTGGCGGCAACGGAAATCACACCGCTCACACCTACCGACATCATCGGCACTGTAAGAGCGTCGTCGCCCGAAATCACCATAAAGTCGTCGGGCTTGCGTTCCATTATCGACATTATCTGCGACATATTGCCGCTTGCCTCCTTGACTGCGACGATGTTTTTGAAGTCGTTGGCAAGACGGATGATGGTGTCAGGCTCCATATTGCGCGAAGTGCGTCCCGGCACGTTGTAGAGGATTATTGGCAATGGGCTTGCCTCTGCTACCGCCGCAAAATGCTCGTAGATGCCGCGTTGGTTTGGCTTGGTGTAATATGGCGAGATGCTGAGAATGCTGTCGATGCCTTTGGTGTTGATTACGGAAACTTCTGCGGCTACGAGGTTGGTGCAGTTGCCGCCGATGCCGAGTACGAGAGGCACACGTCCAGCCACCTTCTTGACGATGAAATTCCTCACGTCCTCCTTCTCCTGGACGGTAAGTGTGGGTGGCTCGCCGGTGGTGCCGCTTATCACGATGTAGTGGACGCCGCCGCTGATGATGTGTTCAAGCAATTTTTCTAACGCGGCGTAGTCCACCGCTCCGTCTTCTTTGAAGGGGGTTACTAATGCAACTCCTACTCCAAAAAGTCTGTCGTTTCTCATAGTAGAGTGTTAGTGAATATATTGTGTTTTTTATTGTCTTAATAATCAAGCCTTTGCGATGTTGGAAAGGTATTGTTTGATGGTGGTGACTATCTGTCCTGCGCCGGGTTTGGGACGCGGCTTGCCGTCGGCTGTGGTTCCCGAGGCAAATTGCAGTATGAAATCGGCATACGCCTCGTCGCCAAGCCTCGTGGACACCTTGAACTTGGCTCTCGACATTCCCACGATGTAATCGACTGTAAGGCTCGTGTCGGGGCAGACGTTGAGCAGGATGTCAAATTTTTGCGACATAAACTGCACTGCATTAGCCCCCTGCGGGAAACAGAAAAACGTGCAATCGTCGGCTGCAAAAAAATTGAGACCCACTTCGTCGTGCGCCAGTTCGAGATCCGCCTTGGTGCGCAACATTCCGAGCGCGTCGATGCGTTTGCCAGCCTTGTCGAGCGACGACACAAACTTCTTGACATCCTCTGTGTCCGACTTGATGGATGCGTCGAAGAGAATGCCGACGGTCTGTGCGGATTCAAGATTGTTGTAAGTCTTGGTCCTGTTCAACTTCCTTGCCTTGCGGCGCAATATCTTGTGTCCCCAGTTTTCGCGGAGACCTTGCAAAAAACTCATAATCAGTTGGTTAAAATGGCCATTTAGGATTGTCGTAATACATATATGGATTGATGCCTTGCGACGTGCTCACCTCGAAGCCCACGGAAAACGACTTGGTGATGTTGTATGTCGCGCCAAAGGTAGCCATATAGCGGTCTTTGTCGTAATTGTCGAAATAGTCGCCACCACCGAGCGGCGTGGTCCTCGCGTAGATGAGGTCGCCGTAGAGCGACAATTTTTCCGACGCCCTGT
>JAFXMJ010000240.1 GCA_017530465.1 Bacteroidales bacterium | reverse complement strand
CAGTGCCGCTCTACGACCGCATGGCGTCCGACGGCAAAATCATCACCTACGGCATCACATTCGACATAGGCAAGGCAACCATCAAACCCGAATCCATGGGCGAAATCAACCGTTTTGTAAAGTTGATGCAGGACAATCCCGACCTGAAAATTGAGGTACAGGGACACACCGACAACACCGGCTCTGCCGCCACAAACCAGACGCTCTCCGAACAACGCGCCAAGGCTATCGTTGCCAAAATGGTGGAACTTGGCATCCCCGCCAGCCGCCTCACCGCCGTTGGTAAAGGTGCAAACTCTCCCATCGCCGACAACTCATCCGACGAGGGCCGCGCCAAAAACCGCCGCGTAGAGTTCGTTAAGAAATAGCATCACCCAAAATACATTGACACAAAAACCGGTTGTCTAAAAAGGTGGAGTGCAGGCTGCCAGCCTGCCTTACAATACGCCCTTTTAGACAGCCGTTTTTTTAATCCTTTTTTTGCGGCAGCGCAAATACTGGTTCGTCATTATAAAAGCGTACCTCAAACGAAGTAGCAAGTTTGCTGTCCACATACTCTTTTATGCGGGGACATTGGGTTTCTATATCTTCCTTGGAACAGATGTCGTGATGGAAAATGTATCCGTACCTATTGATTTTTGCGCGGTTTTCAGGCGTATTGAGTTCGGGCAGACAGACATAAAGTGTTGGTTTGTAGGAATTGTCGTCCAAAAGATTTCTATAAATCAACATTGTATCCGAAAAAACTTCGTTGCGCCCCAAACGATACCACAACATCTCCTCATTATAATTTTGGTCAATAAAATACAGCGATACAACACTGTCGGCAGCATTGTACCATCTACATCTTGCCTTGTATATCAAATTGAATCCCACTGTGTTATGCACCAAATCTGGCCGCTTCAATGCATAGTCGTGATAAGAATACAACGTGTCGCCCTCCATAAATGCAAAATCATGGATTTTGGCAATGTCTTTTCCCGTCGGGTCTATCGCATAATAACGCAATGGTTGTTCACAATCCAACAAATACATAATATACGACCACTTGCCTTTGGGTTTGTAAGATTTCAATGAATACTTAAAATCATCCTTATATTTTCGACTGCCAATATTAAAATAACCGAATATTGCATACCTGCTACCCTTAATACTTTTGATTTTTGTAATATGATATTTGGTGATTATCGTTGGACCATTCTCAATTCTCAAACTATCATAATAACCTTCGTATGATACACAAATCATTAACGCGACAACCCATCCAACCACATCCCACGCATCAGCAAAGTATTTGTTTAAATATTTTTCAGGGATAGTAATAATTACTTCAAAGACCATAATCAATAACACACCCGCCAATATCCACGCAATAAAACACCACACACCATACACCGTATGATTGCATATTGGAACTATGAATATGCAATACAACACGGCGAAAAAAACAAACACCGCACAACATAAAAATCGCGAAAGTTTCATAATAATTGAATTAAAAAAAATTTTCAACCATTACATCGGATGCAAAGTTACAACAAAAAATCAAATAAAAAAATCTCTACAAAACATAACAAAAAGTGTCGCGTTTTGTAGAGATAATCATTTCTAAGTATTGTTTTTGATTATTACATTCAATTAGGGAGTTATTGCGAATTGACGTATTTTATAGTTTTAAAGTTTTGCGATTTCGTCGGGAACGAGACCCGTGTATTTGGAAATGACTTCCACAGTCAAACCATCGGTTTTCATTTGGCGGGCGGTCTCAGTGGCTTTTTGTTTTGCGCCTTCCGCACGTCCTTCCGCACGTCCCATTTCCTTTACGGTATTCTCTCGGTCGATATTCAAGGATTCCAAATCCCAAAAACTGTCGTAGGCGCGGCGTTCTTCTTCCGTAAGGTTTTGGCAAAGTTCGAGGGCTTGCTTGGTCTCGCTGTTTTCCATAAGTTCTTGGGGGATAGATTCAGCATCGACCCCTGCGTTGACTGATGTCAGAAAACTCTGCCACAGCCTCAGCATCTTGCCCTGCGCCTTGTCTTGCGGCTTGAATTTGGGCAACTCTATGCAGACTACCTCGAAGCCTGGAATGACGCTTTCGGGATTATCGACTTCCGACATCGTATAACGGTGGTAGTTGTTAGTGTTTTTTGTCTGATAGACATCGTTGAGGATGTTGATGGCAAAGATTTTTTTCATTTTGTAATACCTGACGCCTTCGTTATATAATGTGGCGTACAACTTGGAACAATTGTACATCACACGGCGCAGGAAATCCGCCGACCAATACATCTGCATCTCCACGATGAAATATATTTGGTCAGAAACCTTGCATTTGACATCCACGACACTGCGCCGCTTGCCGTCAGTGAGCGGGATTATCTCAGACGGAAGGTACTCTACGTCGCTGATTTGGTCGTCGCCCTCCAATTTGAGGACGGCGTTCAACAGGCTTATGGTCAAGTTTTTGTGTTCGCCAAATATTTTCTTGAACACAATGTCGGTCTTCGGGTCGTAGTAGTGCATAGTTGAAGGTGTTTTGGATTTATTATTATCCGCAAAAATAATCAATCATTTTCAAAATTGCAATAGTTCGATTCAATTTTTCTTTGGAATAGACCTCATCGCAGAAAAGGGAACCATTGTCTGAAATAAGACTAAAAAACATAATGCACAATCAGCCATCCGGCGGACGCCAATTATGCATTATGAATTATGCATTATGAATTAATTATGCATTATGAATTATGCATTATGCATTGAAAAAACAACTACTCCCACTCAATCGTTGCCGGGGGCTTGCTACTGATGTCGTATGCAACGCGATTGACGCCCTTTACCTTGTTAATGATGTCGTTGGAGACCTTGGCGAGGAAGTCGTAAGGCAGATGCGCCCAGTCGGCGGTCATCGCATCGGCACTTGTAACGGCTCTCAACGCCACGGCACGCTCGTATGTGCGCTCGTCGCCCATCACGCCAACGCTCTTGACTGGCAAGAGGATTACTCCCGCCTGCCAAACTTGGTCGTACAGCGAAGTTTCCACGCCATCTACCATCGTCTTCCATTCGCGGAGACCGTTGATGAAAATATCGTCGGCATCTTGGAGAATCCTTACTTTTTCGGGGGTGATGTCGCCCAAAATCCTCACGCCCAATCCCGGACCGGGGAACGGATGACGCTTGATAAGATGCTCAGGCATACCGAGTTGACGTCCTACTTTGCGCACTTCGTCTTTGAACAACCATTTCAACGGCTCGCAGAGTTGGAGTTTCATTTCCTTGGGCAATCCGCCAACATTGTGATGGCTCTTGATGGTCTTGCCGGTGATATTGAGACTTTCGATTCGGTCGGGGTAGATTGTACCTTGACCGAGCCATTTGGCGTCCGTAATCTTCTGAGCCTCAGCATTGAAAACATCCACAAAGCCCTTGCCGATGATTTTGCGCTTCTTTTCCGGCTCCTCCACGCCAGCGAGTTCGGCGTAGAATTTTTCTTTGGCGTCAATACCTATTACATTGAGACCGAGGCACTTGTAATCGTTCAGGACATTCTGGAACTCGTTTTTGCGGAGGAGACCGTTGTCAACGAAAATACAAGTCAAATTCTTGCCAATAGCCTTGTTGAGAAGCACCGCCGCAACGCTCGAATCCACGCCGCCGCTCAATCCAAGCACCACCTTGTCGTTGCCGACCTGCGCCTTCAATTCGGCTACCGTGGTGTCGATGAACGATGCCGCCGACCAATCCTGACAGCCGCCGCAGATGCCCACAACAAAGTTTTTCAAGAGCAACGTGCCTTGCAACGAGTGAAATACTTCGGGATGGAATTGCACGCCCCAAATCTTCTCATTCTTGGCGGCGTATGCTGCGTACTTGACTGTTTCGGTGGAAGCAATGCACTCAAAATCATTAGGGATTGCCGTAATGGTGTCGCCGTGGCTCATCCACACCTGCGAATTGTCGTCAAATCCCTGAAACAAAGGATTTTCCTTGTTGATAAACTGCAAATTTTGACGGCCATATTCACGGCTGCCGGCGGGCTCCACGTTGCCGCCCAATGTGTACGAAATGAATTGCGCACCATAGCAAATGCCCAAAATCGGTTTGCGTCCACGGAATTGTTGCAAATCGACCTTGAACGCCTCCTTGTCATAGACGCTGTAAGGCGAGCCGCTGAGGATGACGCCGATGATGTAGTTGTCGTCGCCCACGGGGTATTTGTTGTAGGGGACAATTTCACAAAAAGTGTCGAGTTCGCGGATGCGCCGCGCAATGAGTTGCGTGGTCTGCGAACCAAAATCCAAAATTAAAATTTTCTGCATTAGTCGCGTACTTTTTTGAGTACCAATATGGTACGGTTAACATTATAAATCGAAAGCTTGTAGTGGTCGTCCTCCGGCAGGGCAAAAAACTCCTGGTCGTTGTCCAACCGTCCGAAGCCGCCGTATTTCAGGTCGTCGGAGTTCAAGATTATCTTGTAAACGCCCGGCTCAGGGATGTAGAATTTGTAGTCGGCGATGCAAGCCGTCGGGTGGAAGTTGAACACGAAAACCAATCCGCCCTTCTTCTCGACGATGGTGTGGTTTTGCTCGTCCATATTCAATTGCTGTCCGTACAAATCCTGCATTACGGGGTACTCGCGGATGAGTTTTATCATCGCCTCGTCGAAGTCGTTGAGGAAATGATATTTGAGATAATCGGCCTTCATCAGCGACCACTGACGGCGGGCGTGCTTGTAGCTCCATCCATTGCCCTCCCTCGGAAAATCTATCCACTCGGGGTGTCCAAACTCGTTGCCCATAAAATTCATATACGCCTGTCCACCATTTACGATTGTGAACATCCTAATCATCTTGTGCAGCGAGATGCCACGGTCGATGATGTCGCTGCCGATATTAGTTGCCATACAAAAATACATCTCCTTGTCCATCAGGCGGAAGGCAATTGTCTTGTCGCCCACAAGTGCCTGGTCGTGGCTCTCGGCGTAGGCAACAGTCTTCACCATCGGCAGGCGGTCGTTGAGCACGTGCCACATCTGGTAAACATTCCAATAGTCGTCGCCTACTTCTTTCAGGAGCTTAATCCAATAGTCGGGGATGCCCATACCGAGTCGGTAATCGAATCCCATACCGCCCGCCTCTATCGGCGAAGTGTGGCCCGGCATACCAGAAACGTCCTCCGCGATGGAGACCGACTGGGCGTTGATTTGTTTCATAAGGTAATTGGCGAGTTGGAGGTATGTCACAGCGTCAAACTCCACGCCGTCCCTGAAATACATCGCCTGGTTGTAGCTCTCTACATTGCCGTGGTGCATATACAGCATCGACGTCACGCCGTCAAACCTGAATCCGTCAAAATGGAAATCCCTCATCCAGTAGCGGATGTTGCTGAGCAGGAATTGGATGACCTCGGTCTTGCCGTAGTCGAAGAGTTTGGAATCCCATTGCGGATGGTCGCCGCGTCCGCCGGGGTGCGTGTACTGGCAGTCGGTGCCGTCCATACGGTTGATGCCCTCGGCGAGATTCTTGACGGTGTGTGAGTGCACGATGTCCATAATGACGCGCAATCCGTGAGAGTGCGCGGTCTTGATGAGGTGCTTCAACTCCTCCGGCGTTCCAAACCTCGAACTCGGAGCGAAGAAGTTGCTCACGTGGTAGCCAAACGAACCATAATACGGATGCTCGGCAATTGCCATAATCTGGATGGTATTGTAGCCACCCTGAATGATATGCGGCAACACATTGTCCTCAAACTCCTTGTAAGTGCCGACGCCTTCCTTCTCCTGCGCCATTCCGATGTGGCACTCGTAGATGAGCAGCGGCTCCTTGGGATTGGGCTTGAAATCGTCGTCCTCCCAATCAAAATCCGACTTCCAGACCTGCGCGGAAAAGATTTTGGTGGTGTCGTCCTGGACGGCGCGCTTGGTGTAGGCGGGCAGACGCTCCAACATAGAATCGTCGGCACCTCTCACTATCAACTTGTACAACGAGCCGTGCACGAATGTCTTTCCGAAGGTCTTGTCGTCGAGGAAAATCTCCCAGATGCCGTCGTCGCGGTGGCTGAGCGGGTATTGGTAACGAGTCCAGCCGTTGAAATCGCCAAGCACGTACATCTCTTTGGCAGCAGGTGCCCATTCGCGCAGCCACCAGCCCTTCTCTTCCTTGGAGTAATTGAGGCCGAGGTATTGGTCTTGCCTTGCCAACTTCTCCAACGGAGAGAGCTTAGCCTTCTTCTCCTGAGCCGTCAGGGGGTAATACGACTCCAATTCCTTCAACCTGCGATGAAACCTCTCGTAACGAGCCATTACATCGTCTTGCACGGGGTCGAGCCAGTGGTCGTCCAGGATAGCGAGGTGCTTGGGCTCCGGCTTCGACTTCTTCGCCTTCTTGTCCGCAGCTGCGGGAGTGGCGGTCTTCTTGATGCTGTCTTTATCTTTTGCCATAATGGTGGAATATTTATCAATTTGTAACGACGAGCGAATTTAGAAAAATAAAACCGACCTGCAAAAAAAATATGCGAAAAAACTTTTATTTTTTGCAATAAAGCCACAGCCTTAGCGTTTTATAGACAAACAACAGACACAAACTGATGTTTAACTAAAAACCCAAATGCCTATGAATGAAAGTTACACATTTACTAAAAACTATTCCAACAAATATGTGTCGCTTAATTATCTTAACGACATCGTCCGCGACCTTGAAGATATGGAGGACGACATCTTTGGAGGCATCGATTCGATGCTGATGTCGCCGAGCCAGGACACGATGAACAAGATTTACGCCTATCTCTAAGCGACCTTGGCGGAACAGTCAACAATATTTCTAAGAAAATAGCACTCACCGTCGGCAAGGAAGACCTTGACGGCGGTGTTTCTTTTTGTGTTTTTATAATTGTTATAATTCCCCAAACACCCCCATTTTGACCCAACTTTGGGGATTTATAACCTTATAATTCCCCAAAGTTTCAAAAAAAAAGCAAGTTTGGGGAATTATAATCAAAAAAAATGATTACCTTTGTGGCGTACAAACACTTTTGAACTATGGTAGCGGCACCATCACCACCGCTCTCGAAGACCTCGAACATTGTGGTTTTATCAGCCGCACGCCTTCTTACAACCTCAAAAACAGGGCTAAATACTGCCTGATGGACAATTTCACGCTGTTTTACATCAAGTTTTTGCAGGGCAACGGCAATATCGACGAACAGTTTTGGCTGCACAATGCAATGTCGGCGCAACACAATGCGTGGGTTGGTCTTGCCTTTGAGCGTGTATGTTTTCAACACATTGCACAGATTAAGACGGCTCTCGGAATAGGCGGCGTTATGACTTCCGTCTATACTTGGCGCACTCCACAGTCGGCATCGGGACAGCCTGGCGCACAGATTGATATGCTCATCGACCGCGCCGACAATATGGTGAACATCTGCGAAATGAAATTTTCAAAATCGCCGTATGTTGTCAACAACGACGATTCCATCTCGTTGGCAAACAAGTCGGAACGTTTTGCCGATGCCATCCATCACCAAAAATCCATTAATATCACAATGATAACAGTCAACGGCATCGCCGATACATGGCATTGGAGCGACATTCACAGCGTGGTAACGGCAGACGATTTGTTTATGTAGGGGCGTACCTTGTGTATGCTCCGCAAATTAACATAATTATTTTATTATCAGTATTTTAACCATAAGAATTGAGAATTTTT
>JAFXMJ010000239.1 GCA_017530465.1 Bacteroidales bacterium | reverse complement strand
CACGGTCGTTGAAACCGCCATTGCCGCCACGGTCGCCACGGAATCCGCCACGGTCGTTGTTGCGCGGGCCACGGTCGTTGTTGCTGCGCTCGGGACGTGCGGGACGCTCTACGTAGCCTTCGGGCTTGGGAAGGAGCGCACGACGGGAGAGTTTGAGCTTATTGTTCTTCTTGTCGATGTCGATGAGTTTCACGTCGATTTCATCGCCTTCGTTGAGAACGTCGCTTACATTCTCTACGCGCTTCCAATCAATCTCGGAAACGTGGAGCAAGCCTTCCTTGCCGGGGAGAATTTCGATGAATGCGCCAAACTCAACGATTGACTTAACAGTGCCGTGGTAAACCTCGCCAACTTCCGGCTCGGCAACGATAGCCTTGATGCGAGCCATTGCAGCATCCATATCTGCCTTGTTGACAGCGGAAATTGCAACGATGCCCACGCCGTCTTCCTCGTCGATGGTGATGATGGAATTGGTATCTGCCTGAATCTCCTGGATAACCTTGCCGCCGGGTCCGATAACTGCGCCGATGTAGTCCTTTGCAATGGTAAACTTGACCATACGCGGTACAAACGGCTTGTAGTCCTCGCGGGGTGCGGGAATGGTTTGGAGCATAATGTTGAGGATGTGAGCGCGACCTTCCTTAGCCTGTTGGAGGGCGTTGGCGAGGATTTCGTAGCTCAAACCGTCAACCTTGATGTCCATCTGGCAAGCGGTGATGCCTGCGGTAGTGCCAGCAACCTTGAAGTCCATATCACCCAAGTGATCCTCGTCGCCGAGAATATCGGAGAGGACAGCGTACTTGTCGCTTTCGGTGTCGGTGATAAGACCCATTGCGATACCCGAAACAGGACGCTTAATCTTGACGCCAGCATCCATCAAAGCCATACAGCCGCCGCAGACCGAAGCCATTGAAGACGAACCGTTGGATTCCAAGATGTCGGATACAACGCGGATAGTATAGGGATTTTCCTCGATTGAGGGGAGCACCTTTTTGAGAGCGCGGTGAGCAAGGTTGCCGTGGCCTACCTCGCGACGCGAAACGCCCCTCACTGCCTTAGCCTCGCCGGTTGCGAATGGCGGGAAGTTGTAATGGAGCAAGAAGTTGTTGCGACCCTGTACCAAAACACCATCGATAATCTGCTCGTCGAGCTTGGTGCCGAGTGTACAGGTGGCGAGAGATTGAGTTTCGCCACGGGTGAAGATTGCCGAACCGTGAACAGACGGCAAAACGTCAGTCTCACACCAAATAGGACGGATTTCGTTGGTCTTGCGGCTGTCGAGACGCTTGCCCTCATCGAGAATCAAGCGGCGTACAGCGGTGCGGAGTTCGTCGTGGTAATAACGGCCGATGAGCAATTGTTTCTCTTCCAACTCCTCCTCGGTGAGGCCGAGCGACTCAGTGAAGTCTTCCTCGATTTTGTCGAAAGCCTCCTGACGCTCCTGTTTGCCGAGCCCCTGCTTCGCAGTGTCGTAAATCTTCTGGTAGAGTTCGTCGTGGATGCGCTTTTGGAGTTCGGGGTCGGAGATTTCAGGTTCGTAGGTACGTTTAACGACGCCCTTCTCCTTAGCCATTTCCTCCTGCAACTTGCAGAGGGGTTTGATGGCGTCGTGGGCAGCCTTGATAGCGTCGAGCATTTCGGCTTCCGAAACCTCGTTCATCTCGCCTTCCACCATAAGGATGTTTTCGTATGTTGCGCCCACCACCATCTCGATGTCAGCCTTTTCGCACTGTTCGTATGTGGGGTTGATAACAATCTTGCCGTCCACCCTTGCCACGCGAACCTCAGCGATGGGTTCGAGAATCGGCACGTCGCTCACGCTCAATGCGCACGAAGCGGCGAATCCGGCGTAAGCGTCGGGCATAGTCTCCTTGTCGGCGGAGAGGAGATATACATTTACGAAAGTCTCAGAGTGATAGTCTTTTGGGAACAACGGCCTCAAAGCACGGTCAACGAGCCTTGCGGTGAGGATTTCGGCGTCAGAAGCCTTGCCCTCACGTTTGAGGAAGCCGCCGGGGAATCTGCCGTTGGAATAATATTTTTCCTGATACTCTACTGTGAGAGGCATGAAGTCTGCCTCGGGGTTGGATTCTTTTGCGGAGCAGACGGTAGCGAGCAACACCGTGTTGCCTTGCCTGACGATGACAGAGCCGTCTGCTTGTTTGGCGAGCTTGCCGGTCTCAACGCTCACGATGCGGCCGTCGCCAAGGTCAATTTCTTTTGTGATAATGTTCATCTTTTTCTTCTATTCTAAATGATGCAAGCCGCCAATGGCATTGCCGTGGCAGCGTTAATATTAGGTGAAGGGTTTTTAGCAGGAATTAGACCTCGGTAGGTAAAACAAAAGGAAAAGACTACAACCTTGGCAGTCCCTTCCTTGTTGCTTAGTCCTTGGGTGGGTTACTTTCTCAAGCCCAATTTCTTGATGAGTGCCCTATATCTTTCGATGTCCCTTTTCTTGAGGTAATCAAGGAGGGAGCGTCTCTTACCTACCAATCCGGTCAGTGCTCTCTTAGTACCGAAATCGTGAATGTTCTTCTTCAGATGCTCGGTCAAGTGCTGAATACGGTAGGAAAATAAGGCAACCTGGCTTTCTACAGAGCCGGTGTCTGTATTAGACTTTCCGTAATTTGCGAAAATCTCTTGTTTCTTTTCAGCGTCCAAATACATGGTTTTGTAAATGTTTGTTATTGTTTTTATTATTTATGTGATCGGGCGCAAAGGTACGGAGATTTTTTGAGATGGAAAAATTTTTTTTGAAATATTTTTTGAAGAAATTTTCACCGACTATTTATCAAAGTCCTGTCATTCGCCGTCAATCACTTCCAACTCGACTTCGTGTTTGGATTCTGCCTTGTTGTAATTGACGCCCAAAAGAATTATCTTCTTTGAAAAACCTTTGAGACTTGCGGGATAATTTTTACGCTTGATTTGAGCGATTGCGCCGTCGGCGGTCTTGTCGTATTTGAGTTCAACGACGATTGCAGGGCGCGACGACTTAGGCAACGGAACAAAAACCATATCGGCAAAGCCTTTGCCTGTGGGAAGTTCGTGAAAAATTTTGTAATCCCTTTCCGCCGCAAAATAAGCCATACGGATGGCACACGCCATAGCCGCCTCGCTGTTGATTCTCTGAACCGACGATGCGTTAGGGCGGTAATTGTCAAAAGCGTTTGCGATGTATTCGGTATCAAGTTGAAGCGTCTTGTCCAACAACGTCAGAGAATTTGCCAACGCCTTTGAAAGCCAATCCCAACCCGCCTTTGCAATGGTGTTTCTAAACTCGCCAGATACCTCTGTGTTAGGAATCATAACACGATAAGTTTCAGGGTCGTAAGAGAGGTATCCGAGGTGAACCAAAAGCGTAAAAACATCGTCGGCATTTTCAATATGCCTCATATCATTTCTGAAACTTGTAACCTCCACCGCCACCGCGCCTCCGTTGAGCATTTCTTCAATTTTTGGGCGGACAGTTTCATCATTGATATGGATATAAGTCTCTATGTATGTATAAGATGCAGTTTTTTCCCAATAACTGCCATAATTGCGGTTGTCAATAGCCTGCATCACCGAATTTGGATTGAACATAGATTTTTCTTCGCCGATAATGTAACCATCGTAAGCGTGTTCCATAAGTTCAAGATTCATATCGTTTTCTTTGCAGAGTTCTTTGACTTCGTTTTTGGTAAAGCCGTAATATTTTGCAGTTTTGCCGGGATTAATAATACTATATTCCCTAAAATTATTGAGTGCCGACTGCGTTTCGTACTTTATAATCGGCAAGATTCCCGTCATATAAACAAGAAGGAAAAGTTTGTTGGCGGAGTTTGACTTGAGCATCGCACGCAAAAAATTGACATATTCGTCACGTGTTTTCACGTCTTCGTCCCTGACGAGCATATCCCATTCATCAATAATCAACACAAAGCGGTCACCTGTCTTTTCATTGATTTCGGTAAGCGCGTCGGCAAACGATTCTGTCTCCTCCAAAAAAGGATAGGACTCTTTCAGGTCTGCGACAAAACGTTTTTGCGCCTCCTTTACGACGGTTTTGTGGTCGTAGGTCGAAAATCTGTTCCAATCGATGTAGATTGTGGGATATTTGTTAAGGTGTGTTTTAAAGTCGGGTGATTTTGTGATTTCAAGACCTTCAAACAGTTGTTCGGAATTGCACGAACGGTCGTAATAGGCATACGCCATCTGCGCCGCAACAGACTTGCCGAAACGACGAGGACGGGAAATGCAAACAAACCGATTTCGCGTATCAATAACGCTGTTGAGAAATTCTAAAAGACCTGATTTGTCAATAAAATTACTCTTAATAGTTCCTGCAAAATCTATATTTCCGTAATCAATAAACTCGCTCATAACGCTTTGCTTTTTGTTGCAAATATAGTTTGTTTTTTGAAAATGTGCAACTTTTTTTGGGGAAGAGCGTCTTTTACAAAGATATTGATTTAGACGGATAAAACAATCCCCGTCGGAATATGGACTTTTTTTGGGAATTCCGACGGAGATTGGGTCTCAGAGGAATTTGAACTACTTATCTCGACTGAATGTGGTTGCTATCCGTCAGTTATAGAAATTGATTCTTACTAAGAAACTTTCTCTACTTTCACATAGTTCCATGCTTTTGTAATGTCAATGCCGTATTTTGCCTTGAAACGTTCCACAATCTTGGCTTTTGCAGCAATGTTACCCATTGGGTTAACATCGCATTGCAAGCGGATTTCCATGTCATCGCTCAATGCCATACCATTAACATGTGCATTCCTTGTAACTTTTACTTTGTAATCGTGCATAATCATGCATTTTATTGTTTCTTCTACACCCTTTTCCCGGCGGCTCGACTTTTCCGTTTGTCATATTTCAATAAGTGTCATAACCTATTTTAGAAACATTATCTTGTGATAGATTACATCTGATTGGCCATTTCAAATTGTCCTACTGCATCAACAAGCAAGTTTACAATTCCAGGAATCAGGTCATCCAATTCAGGACTCGAATCGAGAGGAACATCGGCAACTGCAAAGATCATCTTAGTTTCTTCATGGTAAATGAATTTAACAACATGCATCTCTACATTGAGTTGATTGATTATTTTCAAATACCTCTTTTTACATCAAAAGGTGAAATTTCATCAATCACTACCAAATGAATTCGCATACATGATTCAAAAGCAATAGTACTTTTCATTGAACCATACAAGCGTTGTCCTGAATAATCAAACAGTACTACTCCGCGAGGATCTATTTGATATGGGATATTGCATTCTTCAAAAAAAGAAACAAGCAATGTGTAATCAAACGCCATAGCATTACAGTTTTTGGTTAAACAATCATTCTTTACCAAACCAATATTAAGAATAACATATTCTGATTGGTTTTGTAACACTACAAAATTACACGCAATTCTCTGCCCCGCCAAAGATTTAGTATCGGAATATCTTTATGATTTTATCGAAAGTTATTTATGAAATCGTAAAAGATTTTTTAGGGAGGGCGGCGGTTAAATCCTGAGAGAGGTCTTTGAAGAAATCGTGACTGATGGCGATGCAGATGGCTTGGAGAGTGCCAGTGTCAATTGTCGCGCTCTTGAAAATATTATAACAAGTTGGCTCTGTGCGGTTTATTTGGGCGGCGAGCCAAACTTTCGTCCTCCCTTGCCTTTCTAATTCCGCCTTTATCATCTTGCCGATGTGGATGCTCATTGCCCGAAAAAAAATATCGTCTGATAAGATTCCATTTCAGACCAGAAACAAAAAAGGCGTGGAATCTTTATTCTGCCCGGTTCCACTCTCTGAGGCTTCGCAATACCCGTGTCGTAAAAACCGAGCAACGATACCTCACGCCGTAAAGGTATAATAAAGGTACACCAAAAGAGTGAGTACCGATAATATACACACACGGACGTTTATCGTTGCTACATTTTTTACGACACTTCTTGAAGGTTGCGAATTTTCAGAGAGTCAAAAACATAGCGTCATAAACGCCTAAATAATTATTTACCTGATGACATAAAAGTCATCGTGGCAAAGGTAACAATTATTTTCGAGAAAGGGAAAAAAATTAATTGCACAATTACATAAAATATCTTACATTTGTGCCATTGTTAAACTATGAAACAATAAAACGTTATGAACACAATATCAGTTTCAGTAGATACTAATTATCAAGAGATTATAGATGCCGCAGTACTTTCGGGACGATACAAGGATACTGACGATGTGGTCTGTGCCGGGTTGTCGTTGTTGCAAGAAAGAGAACGCCGCATCAAAGCACTTCGCGACGCAATCAATGAAGGTATTCAAAGCGGGTTTTACAAAGATTTTGATTTGGACGGTCACCTGTCATACTTAGAAAACAAATATTGCAATGGCTAAGTATCATATATCGCAAGCGGCGTTAGAAGACTTGGAATCGATTTGGCTTTATACATTCAAAAAATGGTCAAAAGAGCAAGCCGCCAAATATCATAAAGAATTTCATACGTCATAATTCACTTCCACTTGAATCCCCTACCCCAAAACGTGAATATAGCTGCAACGACATAATACGGATACACTATGCCGAGGACTACTACATCCACAATCCGTTGATGCTCATTATAATACTCAGACGAAACGCGCACCGACGCAAAATCGACGGCAAATTTTAACAACAATACCATCAACGCCATCCACCACGCACCGCCGCAAGCCCACAGTATCGGCGCGGCGATTGCGGCAAGGTTACCGAGCAAAATTGCAAACGCAAAAAACAATATGTAATAATCGGTGTAGCCGCCTGTCTTGCTCACCCAACGCGCACGTTGATTGAGGAGTTGATGGATGTTGGTAACGCCATCGGTGCGGATGACTGCATCGGGATTTTTTGCATAGACAAAACGTTTGTGCTGACGACCGGCGGATTCCATCATAAACATATCGTCGCCAGAGGCGTATTTGCCGTTGATGTCGCCGATGGATTTTTTGATGAAGGCTGCACGATAACCGATATTGCCGCCGTTGCACATTACGGGGCGACCGGCGATGCAAGTCCCTGCCGTGATGGTAATTAGCGCAAAAGATTCCGCCTGCCAAAGTCGTTGAAACATTTTCGTCTTGTCGGGGGCTTCGATGATTACGGGAGCCATTATCATATCGGCATCCACATTTTGGGCGGCACTTACGAGGGTCTCTGCCCATCGCGGCTGCGGAAAACAATCGGCATCCGTGGATAAAATATAATCTGCCTTGCTGTGCGAAATTCCATAGTCGAGAGCCTGTTT
>JAFXMJ010000238.1 GCA_017530465.1 Bacteroidales bacterium | reverse complement strand
GACGTCGGGGAAGGTCTCGTGGTAGAGGTTGACGGCGTCGGTGAATTTTTTGACGTATGCCGCCGAGCAGCCAAACAGCAACATTGCGCGGACGTTTGGCTCTTTGCCGACGAGCATTACGCCCGAACTGGTCTTGCTGTAAGCCGCGCCGGTGGTGTCGGTCTTTGGGGCGGATTGCTTGGGTGCGGTGGTATCTGCGTTGACAATAATGTCAACGGGCTCACCTGTGCCGCTGTCTGGGCTGTCTTCGTCATCCTCGTCGTCGTCAGTGCCGGCAAGGAGTCCGGGGTCTTCGATGCTGCCGCCTCCTGATACGATGGCTATTTGCTCGCCGCTTTCGGTGCTGATGGTGATGCCCTTGTAATGGTCAAACAATTCGCTTACAGACAGAAATCCGTCGCGGAACGGCTCGCTGTCGCTGTACCAATGCGAAATATCGCGGGTGAAGCTGCCGTCGGTAAGTTTTGCAGTAGCAACATCTGGAAAATGCGCGAGGTCGCGGCGTTCCCTTTCCGAAAATGTGCTGCGCGGAAAGAAGTTGAGCACCGCAAACATCACTGCAAATGCCGCCGACGTTATGATTACGTATGTTTTGGAGTTCATTTGTCGATTTGTTGATTGGTTGATTTTGGGATTAGTTGATTTATTTTTTGTATTGAGTCAGATAGACCCGGAGAGCGTTGAGGATTTTGGGCGCGCTCACGAAGTGCATATTGTTGCAGATGACAATGTCGGTGATATTGTGCTCCGCCACGTAATCCACGAGGTTTCTATTGAAGTAACGACAATCCACCACGTGCAGCTCCTCAAACGAATAAAACAAATATCCGGGGAGCGCGTTGCCAAAACTGTCCTTGACGAAAAGCACGCGCCTGCCGTTTTTGGTGGACGTGGTGACGTGCGTCAGGTGAGCGTCGCCGCCCATAAAAGTGCAGTATGCCATCGGGCTGCCGTCGGGATATTCGCGGAAGTAGGTGTTGGATTTGTAAGGTTTTTCGCCTGTCACCAAGTGGGGGCCTTTGTAGGTGTAATCCACAAAATCGGCGTGATAATCCACGTCTATCGGCAGCCAATAATAAAACTCGTCTGGATTGTTTTTGACATTGATATTGCCGCTAAAACTATACATCGTGCCGCAGAACCGGTGTATCACGTGCTTCTCGTAGCTTGTGGTGTCGTTGATGTCACGGAACGGCACTTTTGCCAAGGCTGCAAATCTTTTGGCGGCGTAATATGCGCCGAGCGGTGCCCAGTGGTGGTCGGTGCGCAGGTAGATGTATTCGTCCACGTGTTGTGCCAATATCGTGTGGACGTCCACGCAATGGACGTTTGGCGCGGCGTGCTGGAAGATGGCGTTGATTGCCGAATATTCTTCCTTGGTGTTGGCGTTGTTGACCGGGCTGTAAAAAGCCGCCGCCGTGGGCAATGGCATCAGCCATATCTGCACCTTGTCGCCAAAAGTTTCTTTGTAGAGGTTGGCGACGTTGGCGTATTCGATGACGGAGGTCGCCGGGCCTTTCCACGGCGAAAAAGCGCGGATTTCTGCGCCCTTGCCTGTTACACATACGTGCTTCCACATCCTCAGCGGCACATTTGGGCAGATTGTATTGACGTATGCCGGGACGACGCGGTTTTCGATGGTGTCGTTGTAGGTGGCGAGGCTGTCGATGATGTCGGCTTTTGCCGTCAATGTCGCTATTATGATTATAATTATGGTAAGTGTCTGTTTCATTGTCGATTAAAATCTAAAATATAAAAATGCGTTGTTGGTGGCGCCCACGAGTAGCGACACGCTCAGCAATAGTATCACGAGCGAGAGCGCGGTGCGTATGGCGTATTTTACGGTTTCGTTTTGGATGCGATTTTCGGCGTATGTACGCACGGGCAGACATAGCGTCAATGCCGCAATCCACAGCCAGAGGTTGCCGGTGATGGCTTGTTTGACGTCAAAGCCAGACCAATTGCCCATACCGTGGAAGAATGTCTTGAAGAATGTCTGCATCGTCCCAAAATCGTCAAAATAGAAAATTCCCCATCCAACATATACCGCCAACAGGCTGTACAAGTGTCCGAGGGCGGGAAGTTTTTGCATTGGTTTCAATAGCCAGAGTTTTTCGATGACGAGTATGATGCCGAAGTACAATCCCCAGAGTATGAAATTCCAGCTCGCGCCGTGCCACATACCGGTGAGAAACCACACGCAGAATATGTTGAGCCATTGGTGCTGACGGTTGCCGCCCATCGGTATATAGACGTAATCGCGGAAAAACTGTCCGAGCGAGATATGCCACTTCCTCCAAAAATCCGTAACGCTCGCGCAGGTGTAGGGATGATTGAAGTTTTCGTTGAAATGGAAACCCATACAGCGTCCCATACCAATCGCCATATCGGAATATCCCGAAAAGTCAAAGTAGATTTGCAGCGAGAATGCCAACAGACCTACCCACGCGCCCGCCGTTGTGTTGCCAAGGCTGTCGCCGAGGAGCTGGTCGCTGATGGAGCCGAGCTGATTGGCAATAATTACCTTTTTGCCCAATCCAATCAAAAACCTGAAAATGCCTTCGCTGATGTCGTCGATGGAGGCGGAGCGTTGGTTGATTTCTTTTGCAATTGTATTATAACGGACAATTGGTCCTGCTATCAACTGCGGGAACATACTGATATACAGCAACAAGTTGTAAAATTTTTGTTGCGGCTGGGCTTCCTTGCGATAAACGTCCACGAGGTACGAAATGCATTGGAAGATATAGAACGAAATGCCAATCGGCAGCCTTATTTCTGGCACTGGCATTGGAATCCCAATGGCGTTGAACGATTGCGCCACAAAACCGGCGTATTTGAAGATGCCGAGGGTCAGGATGTTGCACGTGATGCCGATGATGAGCGCGGTCTTGCGTTTAGGTGCGGGGGCGTTGGCTATCAGCTTGCCCGCCAGATAGTTTATGCCCACATCGCTAATCATCAAAAACAAGAACACAGGCTCGCCCCAGGCGTAGAATATCAGGCTGAAAAGTATCAGCACTGCGTTCCTGATGGTGTTGTTGGATTCAAAAAAACGCTTGTCCGCCGCCCTTGCCGCGAGGTAGCAGGCTGCGAAGGCGGGGATGAATACGAATAGGAAAAACAGGTCTGAGAATACCATTTTAAAGTTTTAGTTGTCGGTTAGTTTGCTGATTTCTGCCGCAAGGATTTCGCCGTTTGCCTTTGCTCCTGTGGCGTTGGTGTGAGTGCCGTCGTAGGTGTTGGTGCGGCTTCGTTTTTCGTCAGCCGCCTTCACGACGCATACTTTGTCTTGACGGATGACGGGTATGCCGAGCATATCGCCGCATCTTTGGATGGTGTCGCCCACGCGCCCTATCTTGTCAACGCTTACCGCCGTGGTCTGCAACGGCGTGAGCAGCACGATTTTGGAGTCGTAGAAGAATTGACGGAGAAGCAGGCAGTCTTGCACCACGCTTTGGGCGAGCGACGGAGCTTCCGACGGGTCTTTGGCTACAATCATTTCGTCGGCGATGGCGTCGTCAACACTTGCAGCCCATATCTGCGGACGTTTTTTTTCAAACCAGGCGTCGTTGGTGCCACAGGCGATGATTATCAGGTGCGGACGCTGGATTTTGGCGTCTTCGGTGGCTTCTATTAATCGGCATACTTGGTTGTAAATCACGTTGTTGTCGGTGATGATGCCGACGTTTTCCTCGCGGTCGAGTACGGTGTTGGTGGTGTTGGTCCACGTGGCACCGCTGCGGGCAAAGCTCACGCAGGATTTTGGATTGTAGGCGGCTTTGAAATACGTGTTCCAACCCTTTGGCTTGGAGCAGTCGTCGCCGCCGAGCCAGGTATTGGAGTCGCCGAGTATGGCTACATTGATGGTGTCGTGCGCGGATGTTTGCGCCGACGCCATCGAGCAGCTAAGTATCGTCAATGATAATATTGCGGGCAGTAATTGCATTGTCTTTCTTTATTGTAATTGCTCAGCTGGTTCGTTGACAGCTGGTGTTGCGTTGTCGTCTGTATAGATGACCTTGAAGCCCATCGTCGAAAATAGGCACTCCAAAATCTTGCGACCCGACTTGTCGGCTTTTTCGAGGATGTTGTCGTTGATGGCGCGTTGCTCCACTGTCATCTTGGCGTATTTGATTACCTCTTGTAGCTCTTGGGGAAAGTCCCACGAGCCGCTCTCCGCAAAGATGTCCAAGTGCGTTGGGTTGACGATGGTTTCGAGGAATTGCGCCTTGGGCAGATTGATAAACAGCGTGTCGCCATTCACCTGCATACCGTCGTCTTCCAGTATTTGACGGAGGTCGAATCCCACGCGGCAAGTCACTTTGACGATTACTACGAGTTCCTTTTCGAGCTGACTAATTATCTGTTTTTTAGACGGCTCGGCTGCATTGCTCTCTTTTTTGGTGAAGAGGTTGGAGAAAAAATTGCCGGCTGAGTTGGCGGCGTCGGTGAGTGTGCGTGATGCGCCGGATTTCAATACCGAATCCTTCACCATTACCTCGTCGTAATAATATTCGGTGCAGAGTTCCTGTATCTGCTCCACAGCCTCCACGATGTTTGGAGTTTCCTCAATGACTGGGACACGCTTGTCCTTGCCGATGATGCCCATCTTGAAAAGAGCGTACACTGCGCCCGCAGCAGCCAAGAGGATCAATATGATTGTGATTTTTGCTTTCATCGTTGTCGGTTTTTAGAGTACAAATTCGATTTTTATAGCCTCAAAACCGAGGTTTTTGAGCATTGAGCGAAACATTGGCTCGGCGTTGCTCTCCGCCTGTTTTATGATTTGGCTGATGAGGTTTTGGTCGGCGAGTATCTGTTTTTCGCCTTCTTGGAGGTATGCCACGTATTCCGCGAGGGAGAAGCTGCTGCGCAGCAAGCCCACCTTGGAGTATTCGAGGTGCACATTGTCGAAATCCATATTGATAGGCTCAAAAATCTTGGCGTGTGGCAGTTGGAGCAGCACTTTCTTGCCGTCCACTTCCACCTTGTAGTTGCCAGACGAGATGTCGATGCCCGCTTTGAGGGTTGCGGTGCAGCGTATCAACGCCTTGCGGTCGCCAATCTTAAACTTGTCCCAGAATGTCTGGGGCATATCGGATGTCTTAACGATTTTGCCGACAGTGTATTGCACCGTGCCAAATTCCGCCACCTCCTGCGACCCCATCTTTTCGTAGATAGGAGAGTAGGAGGAGGAATTGTCTTCTTCGAGCACGTCGCATCCCGATGCCATCAGTGCGATGGCGGCAATGGCGGCGATGTTTGCGATTTTCATAGTTTAATCCTCCCAAGTGGCGTCTTCAAGCAGTTTGCCGCACGCCGATTTATGTACCATAATGCCCGTGGTCTTGGCCTTTACGTAATTGACAGAGGCGTAGAAGTAGCCTTTGTATTTGTTGCTGGTGCCCCACGAATTTTTCACGATGTAGTATTTGTTTTTGTTGGAGTCGTGAGCAACGCCCACAATCTGCATTCCGTGGTCGTCGGTGGTGTTTCGGTTGAGGAAGTCGGTCTGTCGGCTCTCCTGGGTTACATTGACCTCGATGCCTGGTGCGTTGAGTGTGCGAGCGCGGAGCATCTGCTTGTCGGGCGTGAGATTTTTGAAACTCTGGATGTCGGCGGTCTTCATACCGGAGGGGTTGATGCCTTGCAGCAGCGCGTAGCCCTTGTCGTGGCTGAATCCTTTTTCGGAAACGTCGGCAGCCCAAAGCACTGTATGCCCCTGTTTG
>JAFXMJ010000237.1 GCA_017530465.1 Bacteroidales bacterium | reverse complement strand
GCCCTTTTTGGCGTTAATTGGATTTTTTGTTACATTTGACGTGTTAACAGACAACGGATTTCCAAAACTTAACACCTTATATATTATGGTAGAGAAGGAAACTAAGAAGACTTTTGTGCTCGATACCAACGTGATTTTGCACGATTTCAGGAGCATCTACAATTTTGAGGAGAACGACATTGTGGTGCCGATTGTTGTCTTGGAGGAACTCGACAAGTTTAAGAAGGGCAACGACACCATCAACATCCAGGCGCGTGAGTTTATGCGTATTCTCGACCGCCTTACCGAAAATAATGCCGACCTCGAACAGGGCATCCCCCTCGGCGAAGGTCGCGGCAAGCTATTCATTATGGCGGGCAAGCCGTTCAGCGAGGCGATGAGGCTGTCGTTTTCCGAACCGATTCCCGACCACAAAATCCTCGCCGTGGCTCTTTGGATTAAGGAGCACCACCCCGAAAAGCGCGTTTTTCTCGTGTCCCAGGACATCAACCTCCGTATGAAATCGCGTTCGCTCGGTATGGAGGCGCAGGACTACAAGACCGGCAAGGTGGAAAACACCGAACGCCTCTTCCAAGGCATCCGTATGCTGCCAAATACCAACGACGATGTAGTTTCTAAACTCTACCGTGAGAGCCACGTCTTGTTGGACGAAAGCGGACTGAATACGGAGTTCAATCCCAACGACTATTTCCTCATCGGCGACGAAAAGACCAACGTTATGTGCTATTACAACAGCACCGACCGCACTATTTATAAAGTGTTGAAACACCGTGCATCGGGCATCACGCCGAGGAACGTGGAGCAGAGTTTTGTGCTCGACGCATTGATGAGGCCGGAGATAACGCTCATCGCCATCACCGGCAAGGCTGGTACTGGCAAGACTCTCCTCGCGCTTGCGGCGGCGTTGGAACAGAGCAAACAATTTATGCAGATATTCCTCAGCCGTCCCATTGTGCCGCTTGGCAACAAAGACCTCGGCTACCTCCCCGGCAACGAGAAACAGAAGGTGAGTCCCTATATGCAGCCGCTGTTTGATAATCTCAACGTCATCAAACAGACTCTCGGAGTCAACAGCAAAAACTCCCAGCAACTCGACGAAATGGTAACCAAGGAGAAACTTCTCGTGGCTCCGTTGGCGTACATTCGCGGTCGCAGTTTGAACAATGTTTTCTTCATCGTTGACGAATCGCAAAACCTCACGCCGCACGAAATCAAGACCATCATCACGAGGGCGGGCGAGGGCGCGAAGATTGTGTTCACCGGCGACGTGGAACAGATAGACAGCCCCTTCCTCGACATCCGCTCCAACGGCCTGTCGTATTTGGCAAACAAGATGAAGGGTCAGGATTTCTTCGTACACATCAACCTCGTACACGGCGAACGCAGCCGCCTCGCCGACGTGGCAGGAAGGTTGCTGGATTAATTTTTTTTCAACAACGAATTAAACTAACGAACCACGTGTGTATTCGTTTTATTCGTCGTAGAGACGATGTGCACATCGTCTCTACATTGGGGAAACGAAATAATTTGTTTTGTTTGTTTAATTCGTTGTTAAAAGATAAAAACAATATAAAATGAAGGAGGCAGATTTTCAGGAGAACGAAAGGCTTCAACTCGCATTCGACTACGTGTATTACACGGGTCGCAATGTTTTTTTGACGGGCAAGGCTGGCACGGGAAAGACCACTTTCCTCAAAAAATTGCGCAAGACCTGCCCAAAACGTATGGTTGTCACCTCGCCGACGGGCGTGGCGGCGGTCAATGCGGGCGGTGTCACTTTGCACTCGTTTTTTCAGCTGCCGTTTGGCCCGAGGACGCCCGATTCGCCGCTCGACCACAAACAGGGGCTCAACAACCGCAAAATCAGCGTCATCAAAACCCTCGAACTACTTGTCATCGACGAGATTTCGATGGTGAGAGCCGATTTGTTGGATTCGGTTGACCAGGTTTTGCGGCGATACAGGCGCAGCAACAAGCCTTTTGGCGGAGTGCAACTGTTGCTAATTGGCGATATGCAGCAACTTTCGCCTGTGATCCGTCCCGAAGACGAGGAGATTCTGCGTCCGTATTATGATTCGTATTACTTCTTCGGAAGCATCGCTTGGAGGAAGACCTCGTATGTCTGCATTGAACTCGACCACGTGTTCAGGCAGACCGACCTCGCCTTTGTCTCCCTGCTCAATAATATCCGCGAGGGGCGTGTGGACACCAATACCATCAACGCCCTCAATTCGCGCTATCAGCCTAATTATCAGCCGCCTAATGGTGAGGACATCGTTACGCTCGTCACTACCAACCGCCAGGCTGACTCCATCAACCATACCCATATGCTCGCCTTGGAGACGGAGCAGAAGGAATATTCCGCGCAAATCAAGGGCGAGTTCCCAGAATCGTCGTACCCTGTCGAAAAAAATCTTATCTTGAAAAAAGATGCCGTGGTGATGTTTCTCAAAAATGACACTTCGTTTGACCATCTTTTTTATAATGGCAAGATTGGACGCGTGACGGGTTTTGACGACGACGGAGTTTATGTGCGTTGCAACGGCGAGGACGGCGACATCCACGTTGGCGCGATGGTGTGGGAAAACACCAAGTACGACATCAACCCCGAAACCAAGGAAATCAAGGAGTCGGTCATCGGCACTTTTACGCAGATTCCGCTCCGCATAGCGTGGGCTGTTACCATCCATAAAAGCCAAGGTCTGACCTTCGACCGCCTGATGATAGACGCCTCCAATAGT
>JAFXMJ010000236.1 GCA_017530465.1 Bacteroidales bacterium | reverse complement strand
CTGAGGTATTTGGTGTCGGAAACGCCAATTTCGGTGAAGTTTTTGCCGTCTTCGGAATATGAAAAACGGTAATGGTCGCGGCTGCCTGTAACTCGCAAGTATGGTTTTGCGGTCTTCAGCGTTATTTCCTTGGCAACGTGATGGATGCTGCTGAGCCAATACTCGACTACGAGGGTGTTTTTGCCGTCGGATTCGCGGCGCAGCGAAATGTCGTAATGTGCGTACAGATCCATGAATACCGTAAGTCCTGCCATGTCGCCCGCCTTTGCCTGTGAAAGTTTCAATTGTGTGGTGGCCTCAAAGTCGATGTGCTGCTGACGGCGACCAATGAAAGTGGGCAGTTCGGCGGTGTTGATTGTAGCCGATGTGCCGTTGAGACACAGCGAGTTGGAAGTCATCTGGTAGTTTTCCATTATCGGGTTGCGCAGATACACCCATTCGTCGCCGAGTGCGGATTTGTTGGAAAAGCGTATGTCGGTGGCGAAATCTTTTTGCGGTTCGGGCTTGACGGGCAGCGGTGCGGTCATGTCGAGGGCGATGGTGCCGTTGCCGTTTACCACCGGCCAAGCGTTAGTGTCCCAACGCACGGGCGCAAGGTAGGTTTCGCGGCCGGTGAGGTGGTTCATGGCGGTCTGCGGACGGAATGCAAGGCAAACTATCCACCATGAGCCGTCTGGAGCTTCAACAAGGTCGGCGTGTCCAGTGCCTTGTATCGGGCTGCTCTGCCCCAATTGGTTGCAATGGGTGAGGATAGGGTTGGAAGGATTGCCTGTGTAAGGACCGTCGATATTGCGTGAACGTGCGATAGTTATCATGTGGGCGTGTTCGGTGCCGCCCTCAGAAATCAGAAGGTAATACCAGCCGTCTTTTTTGTAGATGTGCGGGCCTTCGGGATAGCGTCCGCCGGTGCCGTTCCAAATTCGGCGCGAGGGTTTGAGCGTCTTGCCGGTCTTGGGGTCGATTTCACAGAGGAAAATTCCGTCGTCGGGATTGCTGACCATGTAGCAATGTCCGTCCTCGAAGTAGAGCGACGGGTCGATGCCGCCTTGTTCGAGCCATACGGGGTCGGACCATTCGCCTTTGGGGTCGGTGGTGTGTACAAGGAAGTTGCCGCCGTGCGAAGTGTTGGTGGTAATCATGTAGAAAGTGCCTTCGTTGTAGCGGATAGTGGGAGCGTAGATGCCGCCCCACGAGAGCGCGCCGCTGAGGTCAACTTGACTTTTGCGTGTAAGGCAGTGTCCAATCTGCTCCCAGTTGACAAGGTCGCGGCTGTGCCACAGCGGTACGCCGGGGAAGTAGTCGAAGCTGCTGTTGACGATATAATAATCGTCGCCGGCGCGGCAGATGCTCGGGTCGGGGTAGAATCCGGGGATTATCGGATTGTGGTACTGGAAGGAAGTCGGTGCGTTGTTTTGCGCCGTAGCCGTCGATACGCCAGTTGCCACCATAAGCGCGGAAAGCGCAAGTCTTAATGTCTTTGAAACTTTCATATTCTTAAAAGTGGTTATTTATTGTTTGATATTTCGATACAAAGATACTGTAAAATTTTCAATGCGAGGTGTCTATTTGTAACATGGATATATTGAAAAGTAACAAAATAGGTCAGTTAAAAAAAAAAAAATCATTCTTCCCTAAATTCCACTGCATTTACCCCTGCCGACAGTTCTTTTTTGTTGCCGTCGGGGGCGATGGAAACTGCTTTCATGCCTTTGGGCACGTTGACGGTGGCGTGGTAATATTCGCCGTCGTCCTTGAAACTATATTTCAAAGTGCCGTTGACGGTGGGGATTGAAATTGTGGCCTCCTTAATCGGGCTGAATCTTGGCTCGATGACAGCCTCTTTCCAACCCGCAACAGTGGGACGTATGCCGAGTATCTGTTCGCAAATGTCGGTCAACATGCCGCCGCTCCATGCGTGGTTTGTGGAGCCGCCGCCGTAGCCGCCTTCCTGCCAGCCTTCGTAGAGTGTAGTGTGCAATGTGTCGTCAATCATCGTCCCAAAGCGTTTTTTGAAGCGTTCTAATGCGTAGTCGCTGTGTCCCATCTGCATAAGTGCCTCATATACATATTTTTCCATGTAAGGGCTGGCATATTCTTGAGACTTGAAAACTTCATAAATGCGCTGATATTTCGAGGTGTCGGCAAGTCCGCTTACAACAGCCATGGCCTGCACACGGTCGTCGGTGGCTCCATGGTACGATGGATGTCGGTAGGCGTATCCGTTCCAACAACGGTTGAAAGCCGCCCTTATCGATTGCATTTGCCTTGAATAATCGGCAGTGTCGGCAGTGTGTCCTGTGAGTAGGGCTATGTTGACGGCAGATTTCAATGCGAGGTAATGCCAAGCGGCAAGTATCAGGCGCATATCGACATCCGTACCCCAGTCGCCCCACGGCCAGCCGCCGTCCCTGTAGCCTGTAAGTCCGTCCTCGTCGAGCGTCCAAACGTCAAGGTAACGCCGCATGGCGGGATATACATAATTCATTGTGGCTGTGTCGCCGGTGTGCATATAATAATACCAAAAACCGTAGGTGCTTATCGAGGCGAGCGATTGTGCGGGCAGTTCTTGATCCCAATTTTCGGCAGGTATGGGCGAATAGATTACGCCGTTGTCTTTCTGCCAATCTACCAACTGATGTATCGCCTTGCGCATCAACATATTTGCACGTGGCGAGAGTTGGTAGAAACTCTGTCCCATGAGGATAGTGGCATCGCCCCACCATTGGGCGCGTTCACGGTCGGGACAGTCAAAATAATTGTCGCGCATGTTGACGTAGAGAGTGCGCATTGCCTTGTGCCAAAAACGGTTGATTGTCGTGTCGGAACATGAAAACGAACCTTCAAAATCGCAGTCGTAGCCAGTTTCTCGGTAACCGATGGCGTGGATTGTTACGTTTGATGATTTCGGATAGATTACCCTCAATATTTCGCCGTTCATCCAGCCGAGCGATTCATATTGCTGACGACCTTGTTTTGTGATGTATTCAGCCCTCACGCACTCGGCACTGCCGCCCCATACGTGGTCGGTTTCAAGGTGAATTGTTGTTGCCCCGTCGGGGTCGGCAAGGTCGATGTATGGGGTCAACTGCATATTGTATGGCAGACGGACGGAGAGTATTGTGTTGCCTTGTGTGTCCTCCGTGGTGTCGTAGTTGGAGGTTGACTTAATGCCATAATCTCGCCACTGTGGAATCGGACGTTCTACAAGTTGGCCCCATGCGCCAGAGTTCCATGTGCCGATTTCGAGTGATGGGCGAAGGTCGTTTTGGTTTTCGAGCCGTGCATTGTAACGGATGTTGGATTCCGACAACCTGAAATTCGTATATGGCTCGCCGCAGGTCTGATATGCTTTTAGGCGTTGGCTCAGCCATGAAGAGTCGCTGCAAAGTCTGATTGATGGCGAATCGAAGATGACGCCCGATTGTCCGCTGTTGATGTGGGAGAACCCCGGCTTGCCGAAGTAACACAGCAGCAGCCGCACGTCGTTATGTCCTTTTTGGAGATATGGCGCAAGGTCAATATTGTCGTAATACGTGTCCGTGCGGTTGGGTCCGCGTTTGAGCGAACCTTCAAACACTGTCAACTTGCCATTGACCCAAAGCCAATATTTGGAATCGGCGGCAATTATGGTTTCGGCTTTCTTGGGTTTCTTGGCAAGATTAAAATCTTTGCGGAACTCAATCCATGTGTTTGTGCTGTTGCGTTCTGCGTCGTTTGCAGTAATCCAGCGAGCCTGTTGCGCCGCTGCAACCATCGTTGCGGCTACAAATATCAAGGTCAAGATATAATGTTTCATAATCGAGTGTGTTGATTTGTGTTACAAAAATACAAAACATAATTTTCTAGGATTAATTGCCAAAACTCCATGTGTCAACCTCCACAGACCCTTTCAATATTATGTAGAGGGTCTGTACGCCATCGAGGGATTCCTGACATTCGGCTGTGAGGTTCTGCCAAGAGTCTGAACTGCTTTCTATTTCGGCGAATGTTGCGTTGTCGGCTTTGCCAGTGGTGATGGCGATGCTGCCGTTGCCGCGAATGCGACATTTGAAGATGTCGGGATTGGAGGTAAAGTCAACATTCCTGACTTCTATAATGCCTTGCTCCGCTTTTTTGACCCTGATGCACGGCGAACCCACAGTGGCGATGGTGTGCCCGGTTTCGGAAGTTTCCTTGAAAACGATATTGTGAGTGGCTGCCGAGGTGGACGCATTTTGAGTAGAGAGCGGATTGAGGTTTTTGATTGCCGTAACGCCTTTTTTGGTGGCAATACATTCGCTTATCACCACATTATCTTCGTCAACATCAATTTCGTTGACATAAATGCTGCGGAATCCGCCGTCGGTGCCGAATCCTTCCTGCAAGTGCGCCGACTGGTAAAACAAATACCATTTGCCTTGATATTTGTGAAGATGTGTGTGGTTGTTGCTCCAACTAAGACCATATTCTCCCGTATTTTTGAAATAATTTGCACCGAATGTCCACGAATCATAGTCGAGAGGTGTCTTGCTTGTGAAATAGTTCATGCTGCAGGCGGTGGGTTTTGTGCCGCCCCAAGTCCACGGGTCGTGCGCGCTCCAGTCGTTGTTGAAGGTATAGACGTATGTGCCGTTGATGAAATTGAGTTCGTTGGCCTCAAAATGATAAGGCGAAGGGAGTTTCACGGGGTCGGAGGAGAACGAATGGAGGTCGTCGGTGGAGACCATCACGAGGGTCTTGATTTTCTCGTATGTGTTTTTCTCTGCCTCCTCGTACTGCTGGTGGTCGTTGGTCCCATAGACATAAAGCCGTCCGTCGTATTCTACGGCTGTTGGGTCGGCGCAAAACATATAGTCGATGATTGGGTTTGCGTCGCCTGTGCCGAGTTTTGGCGAAACCACTACAAAACCGTCGTCCTCAGTGTCTGAGGGTTCGTCGTTGTCATCGGACGAATTGTCGGAGCCGTTGTTGGTGTTTTGCTGCGAGTTGCCGTTTTGATTAGTAGTTGTGGAGGTTGACGAGTTGCTGTTGGCAGGTTCGTCAGAATTTTTGTTGCAGCACGCAAAAGCAAGCATTGCCGCCGCCAAATAGAATGATAGTCTTTTCATTTTTGTTGCAATTTTTAAGTGATTAATATTAATGCAACAAAAATACACATATCGCAGCATTATGCCGTATCGTGGAGTTTCAAAAATCTATTGAATTGTAACATTATGAAAAAAATCTTTTAATGCTGCAATACTTTGTTTACCATTTCAACCGAAATTTTGAGTTTTTGTGCGAGTTTAATAAATTGTTTTGTTTTATTCGTTTAATTCGTTGTTGAAAAAATCAAATGAAAGCGACGTGCCTTTACTATCAAAAAAATAAAAAAACCGGCGGTGGTAAAAAGGATGACTAAAAGAAGTGTGTCCCGCCGGTTTTACACTACTAAATTATTGTTTAACCAAATTACTTAATAAAAATATGAGAATGACTATACTTAAAACTTTCAATCGTTAGCCTTGAGCAACCCCTGCATGAGGAGCGGCCATGGGGCGGAGTAGTCGTTGCGGTCAACTACGTGTGGCCAATAGATGAGCGTTATGTTGGCTCTGTCGCGACAGTAGCGAACCATGTATTCGGCGTATTTGCCGAGGTCCTCGTCGGCTATCTTTTCGCATGCACCAAATTCGCCAATCACTACCGGAATGTTGTTATTGTTGGCGTAGTTGATTACGATGTCGAGTTCGGGCGCGAGCGATTTTTCATCGTCTTCTGTCCATACGGGAATTTCTTGTCCGTCCTCAATGCCAAGTATTTGTGTGAATCTGCCGGGCGAATAGTTGTGCACTTCCACCAAGATGTGGTTGGCGTATTGGTCGGTAGGAATCACAAGTTTGTCGAGAGGTGTCTGTCCGCCGTTGGCGCAATATGTGCAGACAATGAGGTTGCGGTATAGGTTGTTGCCGCCAGTGGCGCGAACCGTGTTGACAAACGACTGCGCAAGGTCGTTGATGCCGAGGTAGCCGTTGTCGCTCTTTGGCAGTTCCCATGTGCCGCTTTCGTCAAGAACCTCGTTGTAACCCTCAAAAAGAAGTTTTTCGCCGTAGTCCTTGAATCTTTCGGCAATCTGTTGCCAAAGCAGCGAGAATTTAGCATTGACGGTTTCAAAACCCTCATGGTCGGCTTTTACCCATGTGTATTCGCCGGCGTTGGTGTCGTGGTGAACGTTGATTATGCAGTAGAGACCAGCGTTGAGCGCGTAGTTGACAACCTCCTCCACGCGGTCCATCCATGCTTGGCTTACGTTGCCTTCCTCGTCCAAATGCATAAACCATGAGATTGGCACACGGACACAGTTGAAACCGTATTCCTTGACCGCCTTAAACCATTCGGCGTCGGCGAGGGGTTCGCCCCAACAAGTCTGCGCGGCGTCGAGGTCGCTCCAGTCAAACCAATTGCCCCATGCGTCAAGCGAGTTCATGAGGTTGAGACCAATCCTCATAGAGTTGGAGGCCTCTTGCGCTGTCTGCCAGCCGCTTTGGTCGATGGCTGTGGCGGCTTGTACGACATTCAGAGATGCCGTTTTTCCGCTGCCGCTGATTGTAAGTGTGGCGGTGCGGGTGTTGCCAGTGGTGTTTTCGGCGGCGGTTATTTTGATGTGGACTGTGGCGGGTGTGGCGTTGCCCGAATGGTTGGAGATAGTGAGCCAATCGGCATCGCAGGCAAGTTGCCAAGGCGAGTTGGTGTGTATGTCAACCATCTTGGAGCCGCCACGGTTTTCAAATGTTATCTCGCTGACGATGGACGTCGTGTCGTCAACATTGTTGAACTGAATCGTCGGATTGTCAACAGTAGGCGTGCTGTCGTCATCGTCGTTGCAGGCGGGGAGCGTAAAGAGCAGTGCCGCCGCCATCAGCATGTATTTTAATATTTTCATTGTCTTAATTTTTTGTGTTGAAAATAAAATGTTTTTTTTAGAAAACACCGGATTAAACTTCATCAGGAAAATCCGGTGTCATTTAATTAACGGTACAAAAAGTGTTATTCCTTCTTTTGGTAGATACGGAAATTGTCGTACACAACGGAGAACAAAATGCCTGTTTCTTCAAAGTTGTGATAAATCTTGAAATTGCCGTCGTCGCCGGGTGCGCCGTCAATGAGGTCGCCGTATGTGCCGCTGCCGAATGATGTCAACGGTATCGAAACGCTCATCCAAACGCCGTCTTTGGTCTCGCCTGTGATTCTGTCCGCTATTGCCACATTGGAAACTGTTGTGCCCATGAAAGTTATTTCGGAGTAGCAAGTCGCCGATGGGAGTTCGGGCAGATAGACTTCGTAGCGGAGTTCCAACGACGAGAGCGGCGTGCTTTCTGAAATGGCAGAGGGCGCAGCCTTGCCGTTGAACTGCATATTGTGGTCCCAATATCCAGAGTAATCCTCCATGCCGAGCCAATTTCCAGATTCTGATGCAACAGTGAACGATGCGGCAGTTTCCGAATATGCGCCGACAAGGCTTGTACCCCAGTACCAGTTCTGGCTGGTGCCGTTGCCGTCGAAATCTTCCAAGATGTTATCGTAGATGTAGAACGGCAGCTCTGCCTTGCCGCCCAAGGTGTTGAGACGGATAGTGCCGTTGTGGTCTTTTGAAGGCAAAGTTTCTGGCATTACGAATGTTATCTTGTCCATTGCGTCGGTTGTGGTTACGGTGGTAACGTCGATGTCTATCTCGCCGCCGATATTGATTGCGGTAACGTCGGTGAGGTATTTGCCTACGAGAGTTACGGTCTGTCCGGGTACGGGCATGTCGGGCGAAACGTCGTAGAGTTCGGGTTCCATCGGCGACTTGGCGAATCCGCAGTACGCTGTGCCGGCGTAACATTCTACAACGATGATTCCGTAGCCGGGAATGGTGGTTGGCATTATCACGGTAAGTTCGGTGCAGTCGTCGTTGAGGGTGTAACTCTGACAGTCTGCAATCTTCACAGTGTCGAGGTCGGCGACATATACCGCGCTTATCTCATGGAAGAGCGAGCCGTATAGCACCACCGCCTGACCGGGCTGCATTTCTGGCACGCCTTGTTCGTTGAGCGGGGAGTCGGTTTTGTAGTATTCTACCGACGGGCTGCCAGCAATCACATGAAAACTGTAAGTGGCTGAGCCATACGTAGTTTCAACTCTTATTTCCATTGGCAACGAATTGTCTTGTCCATACACCACGAGGTCTGACGGAATGGTCATGATGATGTGCGACGAGGTGTTGTAGTTGGAGTTGAAATAACAATCCTGATTGTTGATGTAGATGTTTCGTGCGCCGTCGAGGTCGTGTCCCTCGATGAGAATCATCTGTCCGAGGTATGCTTCAGTAAAGGTCGAGTCGGCCTTGTCGGGGTCGGTAAGGCGCACTCTTTCGATTACGGGCTGTCCAGATTCGTCGTCGTCGCAGGCGGCAAACGCGAATACGGCAAACAGCAGCATCAAATATGTTATGTATCTGTATGTCTTCATCATTGGTTATTCGCTAAAATTGTAATGTTGGGGTTCTTGTTTCAAATAAGGGTTTTGGATAACGTCGGCCTCGGGGTAGGGCAGGAAGATGTTGTCGCTTGTGATGACAGGCGTAACGTCGGGCTGCACAATCTCTCCGAAATCTGTATCTGTAACCGTCTCGTAGTCGTTGTCTGGGTTGTGGTAAAAAGAGAGTTCATTGTTGCTGCCTACCTGAACCTCGTTGTAGGTGTAGCCACGGTATTGGTTGTTGAAATATTCGAGCATCTTTTCGGGTTTCCACTTAAACCATTCTACCATAGAGTACCAGTTGATGTGTTCCATCGAAAACTCCACCCTGCGCTCGCGTATGATGTCGTCGAGAGTGATTGACGAAACCTCGTCTATGCCAGCGCGGCGGCGTACGGCGTTGAAATATTGCAAGTCTTCGCCAGAGAGCGATTCGTTGTTGCCAAGACAAGCCTCTGTGTATATCAAGTACACGTCGGCAAGGCGCATGATGTAGGTATTGAGGGGCGAACACATCATGGCTACATATCCGTCGTTGTTGTCGTCAGGACCGCCCACAACGCCTTTTTTGATAGGAGCATAGCCGCTTTCGTAAGTATATCCACCGTCGGCAATGCAGATGTAGTCGTAATATGCGCCCTTGGTGAAGAATGTGGCATCGCGACGTGTTTTTTCCCATTTGTAATTGCCGTTTTTGCCAGTGTAGCGATATTGCATAAGCATTTCGGGCGAGGCGTTGAGCGCGCTCCAGCATGCCACGCCGCCTATCATCTTGCTGTCGGCGCAGAGGTCGGAGAGTGTTGCGTTGCATACGTACCACTGCAATGTGGTGGATTTGTACCACTGACAAGCCAAAAGCGATTCCTCGTTGTTGTTGTAGCGGTATTTGAAGAGGTTGTGATAGTTGTCGAGCAAAGCCGCACCACTGTTTTCTATGACATCGAGGGCGTTTTTCTTGGCGAGTTCGAGGTCGGATTCGTCGCGTGATGACTTGTTCCAGCCTGAGCGTGCGAGATATACCTTAGAGAGCATGGCCTTTGCGCTCCAGCAAGTTGCGCGTCCTGGTTCGTATGGAGCGTCGGGAAGGTTGGCGGCGGCGTATTCGAGGTCGTTGATGATGAACTGGAACACGTCTTCTTCGTAGTTTCTTGGTCTTACGGGGTTGTCAACAACGTCTTGGTTGTGTTCAAACAATACAAGCGGTCCCCAGACGTGCAATGCGTAAAACAATGCCGTGCTTCGCATAAGGCGAGCCTCGCTGATGGCGGTCTTTTTGGCATCTTCCGACACGTTGTCTGTGCTTTTGTCGTTGATGTTGTCGATGGTGGCGTTTGCCATGGTGACAACAGAGAAGAAGCCCGCCCAAATGTCGCTGAGGTACTCGTTGAGGGCTGTTACGGTAAACATGCCGTACTCTGGCCAGTTGTATGGCGAATAAGCGTCGTTGGCACGGAGCGAGCCAAGGAGCAACATTCCTCGGGTGTTGTAGTCGAACCACGCACGGTTGTAGAGCGGCGCGGTGGAGGCGTAAAGTGCGTCGTCAGAATCATAGAAATTGTCTTCAACGAACTCTCCCTCAGGGGTCTTGTCGAGAAAATCTTCGCTGCATGATACCATCATGACTGACGGTATCAAGAGCATCGACAATGCTTTTAGTATGATGTTACGTTTCATATCGTTCACTGTTAGAATAAAATGTTAGAAATTGAGGTTGATACCGAATGTGTAGATCCTTTGAGAGGGATAGCGTGCATAGTCAACGCCGCGCAGCAATACGTTTTGGTTGTATGCGCCGACTTCTGGGTCGTAGCCGCTGTAGTTGGTGAAAGTGTAGAGGTTCTGCACGTTGAAGTAAACGCGTACATTCTCTATCTTCGCCTTCTGTACAAGTCTGTTGGGCAGTGTGTAGCCGAGTGCTATGTTCTTGATTCTGATGTAAGAGCCGTCCTCTACATAAACGCTGCTCATACGGCTGTTGTCGTTAGATTTGGCTTGGTCGATGCGGTAGGTCGATGCGCCCGGGTTTATAAGGTACATATTGTCGAGGGTGCGTTCGCCATCGGGGTCGATGAGGCCTACTTTGGCGAAGTCGTGTACGGACTTGAGCGTTACCCAACGGTCGGTGGGGTTAGACTGCTGCTGCGCCAAATAGTTGAAAATCTCGTTGCCGTATGTTCCTGTAAGGAAGATGTTGAGGTCAAAACCCTTGTAACGGAAGGCGTTGTTGACACCGAATGTGAATTTTGGTTCGGGGTTGCCGAGATATGTGCGGTCTTTTTCGTCTATTACGCCGTCGTTGTTGATGTCTTCGTAGATGTAGTCGCCATACCAAATGCCGGTGTACTCGTCCACGGTCTTGCCTTCGGGAAGTGCCACATACTGTGGATTGCCGTTGGCATCGAGGAGATTGTTGCCGTCCTTGTCTTTGAGGTAGAAGTCTTCCAATGTGGTGAACATTCCGATGACGTTGTAGCCGTAAAACTGTCCGACGGGATTGTCGATGGCTGTGTAGGTGTATGTAAGACCGTTGATGTTGCCCTGAATGCCCGAACTTTCGGTGTAGAGGCTTGTAACCTTGTTGCGGTTGACAGAGAATGTTATGCCCGTTGTCCACTCAAAGCCTTTTTTGTTCATGTTGACGGTGTTGAGCGTAAACTCAAAACCCTTGTTCTCCATTGCGCCCGTGTTGACCCATGGCGAGGAGATTACGCCGCTTACGTATGTGGGCAATGCCGCCTGCATGAGCAGGTTGTCGGTTTTCTTGAGGTATGTGTCGAATATGAACTCAATCCTGTTGTTGAAGAATGTGAGGTCGAGACCTGCGTTCCATGAATTTGTCTGCTCCCATTTGAGTTTTGAGTTGGCGAAGTTGTTGGGATAAAAACCTGTGCCGTATGCGGTTGCGACGCTTGCCATTGTTGCACCGTAAGCATACGAGCCAGCGTTTTGGTTGCCCACAAGACCCCATCCAAGGCGGAGTTTTGCGTTAGAGAGCCAATCTACATCTTTTAGGAACGATTCTTTCTTGAATCTCCACGCCAAAGCCACCGACGGGAACCAGCCCCAGCGATTGTCGGGCCCGAATGTTGACGAACCGTCGGCACGTATTGTGGCTGTCAGGAGGTAACGCTCGTCGTAGGCATAGTTGAGGCGGCCGTAGTATGATTCAATGGACGATTCGCCTTTTGCGTTGCTGTTGGTGGCGGATTTGGCATCGCCTACATTAAGTTCGTGAACATTGTTGAATAGATAGCCGGTGCGCGAACCATAAAGGTTTTCCCAGCCGGATTCCTGAGCCTCGTGTCCTGCCATGATGTTGATGCTGTGCTTGTCGGCAAAAGTCTTCATGTAGGTCATGTATTGCTTGAACGACCAGTATTTGCTGTTGGAAACGCCCTTTTCGCCCTTACTGTTCTGCGACCAGTTGCCGAGAGTGAGTTCGGGTTCGAAGTAATAGGAGTTGTTGTAATTGTAAGTGCCGCCATATTCGAGGCGCAACATCAGACCTTCGCAGAATGTGATGTTTGTGTATGCGTTGAGCAACATTTGGAGGCCTTTTTCGTAGTTTTCACGAGTGAGAGCGTCGGCAAGCGGGTTGGAAAAATATGTGCCGAGTTGGTTGTCTTCCTGATAGCCCCAAGAGCCGTCGGGATTTTTGGCTGGCATTTCGGGAAGTTGCTTGAGAGCGGTTTCTATTACGTTGCCGTCGTCGATGGTGTTGTTTTTGTTGGTGCTTGCAAAATAACTCTGCACGCCCATCGAAAACCATTTTTTGAGTTTGCTGTCAACATTGACACGTCCCGAAAAACGCTCGAAGTCGGAGCCCACGGCGATACCGTCCTGAGTGTAGTAGCCGCCGCTGATGAGGTATTGGGTGTTGTCGGAGCCGCCGCTCACCGAAAGTTGGTGGCTCTGCATTGCGGCTTTTCTGAAAATCTCGCTCTGCCAGTCGGTGCCCTCGCCGAGTACCGACGGGTCTGCAAATTCCTCCCTTTCGCCCCAGCCGAGCACGTCAACACGCTCGTTGTAGAGTTCGGCGTATTCGCGCAGGTTCATGGTTTCGAGTTTTGTGGGTATCTGCTGTATGGCATAGTAGCCTTCGTAAGAGATTGTCGGTTTGCCAGCCTGACCTTTTTTGGTGGTGATGAGCACAACGCCGTTGGAGGCGCGCGAACCGTAGATTGCAGTAGCCGATGCGTCTTTCAGCACTTCCATCGACACGATGTCGGAAGGGTTGATGGTGGACAGGGCGGAACTGTTGCCGTTGGTCTGACCGTCGATGGCCACGCCGTCGATTACGTAAAGCGGCTCGTTGCCGTTGAGAGAGTTGACACCACGTATGCTTACCGAGATGCCGCCGCCCGGCGAGCCTGAGTTGGAGGTTACCTGAACACCGGCGGCGCGTCCTTGAAGTGCTTGGTCGGCGGAGGTTACTACCGTCTTTTTTAGGTCTTCGGCACCCACCGACACCACCGAACCGGTAATGTCGCTGCGTTTCATGATGCCGTAGCCCACTACAACGATTTCGTCGATGCCGACGGTTTCCTCAGACAAGGAAACATTAAAAGTGGTGCGTCCGTTGATGGGATGTGTCTGTGATTCGTATCCCATGAACGAGAAAACAAGTGTGCCGTTGTCGGGAGCGTCTATATGAAATCGCCCGTCAAGGTCTGTGATGGTGCCGTTGGTGGTGCCTTGCACCAAAACCGTTACACCCGGAAGCGCTTCGCCGGTCACAGTGGTTACTGTGCCGCTCACACTCTTTGTCTGTGAGTAGGCCGGCATGATTCCTATCATTATTATCAATGCCAAAAGCATCGGACGAAGTAGGAATGAGCTGGTTCTCTTTTTTGGTTTGTTAATCATTTTTGTTAATTAAATTTAGGTAAAAAACTATGTTTATTTACTGCGCAAATATACACTTCGGCACTTTAAAGGGCATATCGAGGTGTAACATGATACTATTGGATTGTATCAAAATGGGATCATCTGTAACGTAAGGCTATCCGTTTGCAACATCATAGGAAAAAGTTAATGCTTGCTCAAAAAAAAGGATGCACCACGTAGTTTGCTACGCTGGCGCATCCGAAAATTTAACTACTAACTAACCTTACTTGATGACAATCTTTTTACCACCGATGATGTGCTGCCGTGACACTCGTCATCATAGCCAGCATAAACAGTAGAAGGTTTAGAATTCTTTTCATATACATTATTGTGCTGATATAATCAACGTATACTCCTTCAATCCATCGGATGTAGCCGTCAGATGGAACTG
>JAFXMJ010000235.1 GCA_017530465.1 Bacteroidales bacterium | reverse complement strand
TCCCGATGATGACGCCGCCTCTGTCATTATGGGCAAAAAATGGTGTATGCCCACCGAGGAGCAGTGGCAGGAATTGATTGACGAGTGTCAATGGTCTTGGACTGACAATTACAAAAACACCTCGGTGGCAGGTTACATCGTTGCAAATAGACGTAAACCGAAAGTCCACATTTTCTTGCCGGCGGCGGGCTTCTATAACGAGAATTATTTTAATCAAGGTGGCATCACCGGCGACTATTGGTCGTCGTCACTTGACACAAACAATTCTTCTTACGCCCGGTTTGTAAGTTTTCATCAGGGCGATTGCAATCTCGTAAGCAACAACAGGTTTTATGGCATTTCGGTGCGTGCGGTGCGTTCGTCCGGCGACGAAGTGTCCCGTTGATTAATAGTCCAATTCCACAACAGTGATACCCGTGCCGCCGAGGTCTATCTTCTCGTCATAACACCTCTTGACTATCGGCTGTACGCGGAGGTAGTCGCGTATCATCGAGCGTAGTGCGCCCGTGCCTGTGCCGTGGAGTATCTTGATTTCGCGGTGTCCTGTGGTGAGTGCTTGATCGATGTATTTGGCAACTTGTTCGAGGGCTTCGTCGCCACGGAGACCGCGCACGTCGAGCCCTTTAAGGTAGCCGCCTGACTTCTTTTCCGTCTGGAAATTTATCGAGACGGTCTGTTTCTTGGCGTCGTCGGTATTCTTATCGGAAGATTTGGCGCGTTTGAGCCGTTGGATGTCCACAAAAGACTGCATCCCGCCCACCTGAAGCAAAGCTTTGCCGTCCTTGATGTCGATGATGGTCATTGGCGTGGCGCCGCCGTCGAGATATACGGTGTCGTCGGGCTGCAATGGACGCTCCTTGGGCTGTGCTGCGCGTATGGCGGCGGCTTGCTGCTCCTTTTCCTCGCGGCGTTTGGCACGGCGTTCGGCGCGTTCAGATTGTTTGCGCTTCATGCGCTCGATGGTCTCGTCTATCTTGCGGTCTTCCTCTTCAAGTTGCTGAAGTGCCTGCTGCTTGAAGTCTTCGAGTTCCTTGCGGATTTCGCGTGTCTGGGTCTTTTCAGCCTGAGCGTTCTTGATTTCGAGGATGGTGCGCTCTATCTTGCGGTTTGACTCGCCGATTATCTCCTCAAACTTTGCCTTGTAGGCGCGGAGGATGTTGCGCCGCTCGTTGAGGGTGTATTCGGTCTGGTCGATGTATTGCTTCTCCTGACGGATGAGATTGTTTTCGCGGTTTTGGGCGTTGGTGAGCGTGATTGAGAGCTTGCGTTTTTCCTCGTCGAGTTCCTGCATGCGTCGCTCGTAGTCGATGTGTTCGCGTCCGGCTATCTGCTCGGCTTTGGTAAGGAGACGCTCATTGATGCCCATGCGTCGTGCCATCTCAAATGCAAACGAGTTGCCTATTTTGCCGATTTCTAATGCGAATAGCGGGCGCATATTGGTATTGTCGTACATCATCGCACCGTTGGCGATGCCGTCGGTGACTGTAGCGTAATTCTTGAGGTTGGTGTAGTGCGTCGTTATCACGCCCTTCACTTTGCGGCGGTTGAGTTCGTCGAGTATTGCCTCGGCTATCGCTCCGCCAAGTATCGGTTCTGTGCCCGAGCCAAATTCGTCTATCAGTATCAACGAGCGTTTGCTTGCGTGGTCGAGGAAGCATTTCATATTGGCGAGGTGGCTGCTGTATGTGCTGAGGTCGTTTTCGATGCTCTGTTCGTCGCCTATGTCTATGAAAATGTCGTTGAATATGCCGAGTGTGGAGTTGGGGCTTGCGGGTGTCAACATTCCGCACTGGTGCATGTATTGAATGATGCCGACTGTCTTCAGGCAGACGGACTTGCCGCCCGCGTTGGGACCCGAAATCATTATTATACGCTGGCTCTGCATGTCTATCTCGATGTCGAGCGGCACCACCTTCTTGCCTTCGGCTTGCAGTGCGTGCAGGAGTATCGGATGGCGGGCGATGCGGAGGTCAATGGTGGGAGTCTCTACGGTGTGAGGCATGTCGGCGTTCATATCGATGGCAAGACGCGCCTTGGCTCGCGCAAAGTCGAGTTCGGCGAGTGTCTCGTTGGCGTCCATCAGGTCGGGGATGCAGGGGCGGACGCGCTCGGTGATTGCGATGAGTATATTGATGATTTCGCGCCGCTCGGCAAATTCGAGTTCGGTGATGGCGTTGTTGAGCTCCACGCTTTCAAGTGGCTCGATGTACGCGGTCTTGCCGGTGGCTGATTCGTCGAACACGATGCCCTGTATCTTGCGCTTGTTGGCGGCTTGGATTGGGATGAGCGGCTTGCCGTCGCGGATGTTGACCTCTGCGTCGGCGTCGCACCATCCTTGCGCCTTGGCTGCACGGAGCAGGCGGTTTGCTACTGAGGAGATTGACGCTCTTTTGGTGCGGATTTCGCTGCGGATGTGTCGCAGTTCGGGAGTGGCGTCGTCGCGGATTTCGCCATTATCATCCATAATGCGCCCTATGTGCTGCAATAGAGGGTGTTGTACGGCAATGCCAGAACACAACTCCCTGAGCGCGGGGTACATGTCGTCGGGTGTGCGCCGGAAGAAGTGGTTGATGTTTTTGATGGTGTCGCAGCTCCTTTTGAGGTCGTAGAGCTCCTGTTGCGAGAGGTATGTATTGCCAATAGCAATGCGCTTGAGCCCCTGACGGGTGTCGTAGTAGTTGTCTTGTGGAAAATCTTTGGACAGAAGGCAGATTTCCATGAACTCCTTTGCCCGGCTCAGCTGCGTTCTGATGAGTGCGATGTCGGTAGTGAACTGCATCTGATCCACACGGCTCTCGCCGAGTGTGCCGAGACATTTGCTGTGCAATGCTGCGCGAAGTTTGTTGAAGCCTGTCTTCTGTTCAAAGTTGTGTGGATAAATCATTGTTTGTTTTTGTCTTTCTTATTGTCGCCTTTCTTGTGCTTGAAACTGTCTTTGAGTCTCAACCAGCGTTTCTTGGGCTTTGCGAATAATCCCTCTTCAGTTTCTTCGAGGACGTACACGTTGGATTCGGGCTCGTTGTATTCAAACTTTTCTTCCATTTCGCTGGGCCATTTGCCCTGTTCGAGTTCCTTGAGGTACTTCTTGATGTATGAGAGTTCCTCAAACATTTGTTTCTTGAGGTAGAAGTCACGATCGTCGAGAACGGTTTTCGCTTTCTTTTCGCGGTCTTCCATTTTATCGTGGATTTTTAGGATTAGCCTGTATGCAAGTGTGAGCAATCCTATTGCAATTGCGCCTCCCATCACACATAGGAAGGCTGTTATCATAATTTTCATATCCTTATACGTTTTAGATTAAAAATACAAAAAGTGTCGGCGCAAAGATAACAAAAAAAAGTCATTCCCCCAACATCGGATGCAAGGGAATGACAAAATTTTTTCTTAGCTGTTGATTATCAGAGGTCTTCGAGCAACTTGCCGCCGTTGTTGCCGGTGGTGTTTTCGCGGTCGATGTATGTGAGCTCGATGCACTTGCCGCCCTTGCCGCCGTCGTTGAGGACGATGGTGCCGTATTCGTTGCACCAGACTCGGTTGATGCTTATCTTGTAGTGCCCGTTGGAATCCTTGACGTAGTAATCCTGGCACTCGTCGTATGCGCCGTACTTGACAGTGAGCCATTTGCTGAGGTTGTGGAAGATGTCCATACTGCCAATCTCGTACTCGTTGAAGCGGACGGTGATGTTGGCGACGTTGTCCGACTTGCGCGACGAGGTGCCGGTGGTGTTGAGGATGATGTTGCAGTCATAACCCGCAAAAGTGCCTCGCAGCTCGTTTTTGGTGATCTTCTTGAATCCCTTTGCCTCGAGCGTTACGGCGAGCTGCTCCATAGTGCCGTCGATGGGAACGCCCATGAATTTTATGTGCTGTGCGCTAATGCCGCCGCACAGGAGCATCGCGGCAATCAAAAGTATTATTCTTGTCATGGTTCTTGTTCTTTTGTGATGAAAAATACGTTGCTTGGTGTTGCAATCGCAATATCTATTCCAAAAAAAATGCTGTTGCTTCCGAGTGTGTTTCATTTCCTCTAAGTTGCCGAAAAATAATGGCAAAATTTTTGTTTTTATTTATGAAAATATGCATATCTTTGCATCAAATTAGACGACTGGCTATTTGAATTATGTTCATCAATTTATATAGTAGAAAGTTCACCGTGTACCTTGCCTCTACATCCGCCGATATGGAGGATGCAAGGCAGGAGTTGGCGGAAGTTCTTGACAACGCTGGTATAGCCATTGTTGACGCGGAGGGCGGGCTAACCTCGGGGGGGGACGACTCTCGCCTCAACGATTATTTGATAGCCTTACAATCCACTGATTGTAGCATACATATACTTGGCGAATCGGATATTTATACGTCTGGCGCGGATGGTTACGATACTCCGGCGGGCGAGCAGTTTCGCTGTGCCCAAAGGTTGTGTGGCGAGCGGTTCAAAATGTTTGTTTGGAATCCATCTGAAATCGCCAATTTCCAATACATTACCGACATCCGACGCGATATTGTGGAAAACACCATCTATTCAGACAAGCCGTCGTCGATAGTTTTTGTGGAGGACATCCGCAATATAATGAACGTCAAGCAGACCGAAAGCCGCCGCCACGAACCCACCGACATTTTTTTCCTCTACAACGAACTCGACAGCGATACTGCCACAGGCATCTACAATATGCTCCGCGACTTCCTCAAAGTTCAGCGGCTTGGCATCAGTATGTCGAGCGACGTGGATTACAATACCTACATTACCGAGCAACTTGCCGACAGCAAAATTGGCGTCGTCTATTATAATTTTGCGGGCGATTGGGCGGTGTCGTTTGCTCGTCAGATTTGGAAGGATTCGGGAGGCAACAGTTCGCAGACCCCAATTCTCATCGTGGGCAACAGCAACCATGCTAAAATCGAGGATCTCGCTGTGCTCAAGGACATTATGCAGTCCTCTGTCAACGAGCAACTGCGCATACCATTGGATATTAAAGTATTCTTAGACAAGCAATTGAAAAAATGAAAACCGGCATCTGTCCATATCCGGGCCTAAGGCCATTTACTGAGGAAGAGAGCATCTTCTTCAAGGGGCGCGATTTGCATATCCGTCAGATTGTCAAATTGTTGGAACTGAACAAGATGGCTTTTATTACGGGAGCGTCGGGCGATGGAAAGTCGTCGATGGTATATGCCGGTGTCTTGCCGTATATTCGCGCAGGTTTTTCCAAGGCGGAGTTCAATAGCTGGCTTGTTTTTGACTTCAAGCCGCAGCGCAATCCGCTCGCGAGCCTCTGCCAAAGTGCCGCCGACGAAATGCAAATTTCCTACGACGACGCTTACAGACGTATGCGCTGTGGCTTTTCGGCTCTTGTCAAATTGTATAAGGAGTCGCCGTATTATGTCAAAGACGGTTCGCCAGACGCCAAAAATCGGGGCAAAAACCTCCTCATCATTGCCGACCAATTCGAGGAAGTATTCACTATGAACGAAAACTTCAATAACGGAACGCCGAGCAAAGAGGCTTATACCTGCGTCAATATCCTTCTTGAAACTGTCCGCCTTTCTATAACGGAGCAACTGCCTATATACGTGATATTTACGATGCGCAGTGACTATATCTCACAATGCACCGTATTCAAGGACTTGCCCGAATTTATCGCGTATAGTCAATTTTTTGTGCCTCAGTTGAAACGTACTGAAATCCGCCAAGTAATCGAACAGCCCGCCATCCTTGCCGGAGGAACAGTCTCCACGAGGCTTACTGAGGTGTTAATCAACAATTTGAACTCGGGTTTCGACCAACTCCCCGTCTTGCAGCATGCCTTGAACCTTCTTTGGCGTACCGCCGACAATGGTAGTCAAACCCTTGACCTTCTGCATCTTGCCAAAATTGCTGGCATCTCCCGCGAAATGCTTGGCAGCGATGAGCGCAAGGAATACGACAGTTGGTACGCCACATTGCCGTATTATCAAAAAAAATATTACGAGCATCCCGACCTCAACAACGTGCTAAACGCTCACGCTGGTACGCTCTACGAATCTGCCTACGACTACTTTATGCATCACGCCAATTGGGCGGAGAAGTCCATCTCACCCGACGAGAGCAAGCAGATTATCGAAATTGCTTTCAAGAGCCTTACCAAGATAGACAACAACCGCCAAGTGCGCAACCGTTGCACCATCCACGAAATCAAGGGTATCATCAATAAGCCCAACATCACCGAGGCAACGGTGTGCGGCGTCCTCAATATTTTCCGTGCCGAAGAAAACACGCTCTTGCGTCCGTTTGCTATCGATGGTAGGCTCGACACCCAATATCTCAGCGGCGACACCGTCCTCGACGTTACACACGAGGCACTTATCCGAAATTGGAAACTTCTCACGCAGTGGGATTTGGAGGAATTAGAAAACCAAAAGGAATACAACGATTTCTCCTCGCAGATGCAGCGTTGGATAGACAATGGACGCAGCCCCGAATTTTTGTTGTCATCAGGCAACTACGCCATTTTCAGTCAGTGGTACGACCGTTGCCGCCCCAACAAATATTGGCTTCTCAAATATGACAATTCGCAGCGCACCGAGCGTGAAAAACTCCGCGCCGCCGAAGGTCGTATGGATCAGTGCGATTCTTTTATGTCGCAGAGCAACGATGCCATTGTTGCCAAAGAAAAATCGCACCGCCGCAAGGTTATCACTGCTATATGCGCCCTGTTGGTGTTCATCGCGGGGTTGTCGATATTCTCTTGGTGGGCTATGAGCGAGAAGAAAGAGGCCGATATTGCAAGGAACAACGCCGAGGAACAACAGCACATTGCCGAGGAGCGCACTGAATTTGCCGAACAGCAGCGAAAGAATGCAGAGGCACAGCAGCTTGCCGCCGAAGCCGCAAACGAATATATCATACAGCAACGTGATACTATGAAGCAGATGTACGAACAGGTGATGGCTGCCAAACTGGAATCTGACCGCGCCCGACGTCAGGCGGAAGAGTCGCAACGGGCGGCGGAGCTAAGCGAGCAACGTGCACTGGACAACGCCAATGAAGCCAAAAGACAAAGCCAGGCTGCCGAGCGTGAGCGTCAGAATGTAATCACCCAGATGGAACTTACCAAGGCTGCCGACAACAAGGCGGCACAACTCTATTACGTTGCCCTCTGCAACACCCTCGCTATGAAGGCTAAAAACCAGTACGAGGACAAGACCCTCAATCTCCGT
>JAFXMJ010000234.1 GCA_017530465.1 Bacteroidales bacterium | reverse complement strand
GGTGCGAATCTATCACCGCGCTCACGGCGTTGGCGTACCCGCCGCCGGTGCGTATCACCATTATCGACTGTCCCGAAAACTCCACGGACATTATCTCCGACGCCACTCCCGCCGTCTGCGACTGACTCGCGCTGTCGGACAACTTGTATATGTAGCCTCCCTCGCCGTCGGGTATGCGCGACGCCTGTATCTCTTTGAGGTAGCGCGAAAGGCTCGCCTGTGTGATGTCGATGCCACGCTCGCCAAGTTTGGTGATGATGTCCTGCTGCGAGCGCACCACCTAGCGCTCTATTATCTGCGTAATCTCCGATATGCGGTTTTGCTTGCTGTTCATGTAGTATGTTCAATGGTTTTTGTTACAACGCAAAGGAACGAAAAATTTTTGAAAGTAGCAAAAAAAAAATTAATCAAGTTGTTCAAACCTTCAAAACATCCTCTGCCTGCTGTTTGCTGAATTTCCCACACTACGATGTTTAGAAATGGTTAAAACAAATTCGATTTAAAATTAAATTCAAAAAAAAAATCAAAAAAAAATCAATTATAACCGATTGAAAATAAATATATTATAAAATCAAAGAAAAAAATTATTTTTCGACCGTAAAAAAAAGTCGAAAAATATATGTACATTTGCAGTCGGATTGCAAACCATATTTGCGCCATTATAAAGACACAACAAAATACAAGAAACACAACATGGAGGTTACAAGAATATTTGACCTGCTCGACTACGCGTGCGAGAAATACCCCCGACCCGACTGCCTCGTGGCTAAGGTGGACGGGCAATGGAAACCCGTCAGCACTCAGGAATACCGTCAGATGGCGACATGGACGGCATACGGACTGCTTGCGCTCGGTGTCAAGAAGGGCGACAAGATAGCAACGGTATCCAACAACCGCCCCGAATGGAACTTCGTCGATATGGCGATAGCAATGACAGGCGCGGTGCATGTACCTGTGTACCCTACAATTAGCAGCAAGGATTACGACTTCATCCTCAATCATAGCGAGGTGAAATTTGCATTCATCTCCGACTCCACCGCCTACCGCCGTGTGAGCGCGGTGAAGGACAATATCAAGTCGCTCGAACGCATATTCTCGTTCAACGAAATCGAGGGCGTGGACAATTGGAACGTCGTCCTCAATCTCGGCAAGCAAAACGCCGACAAGTACCGCAAAATACTCGAAATGGCAAAGGAGTCTGTAGATACCGACGACGTATGCTCCATCATCTACACATCGGGAACCACGGGCATCTCAAAAGGCGCAATGTTGACGCACCGCAATTTTACGAGCAATGCCATCGCCTCCTGCGAAATTCTTGGTCTCGACCATAACGATAAGGTGCTCAGCGTGTTGCCGTTGTGCCACGTATATGAGCGTTGTTTCATATATCAATACCAATACCTCGGCATCGGCATATATTACGCGCAGAATCTCGGCACCATCGTCCAAAACCTCTGCGAAATCAAGGCAAACGGAGTAAACACCGTGCCCCGCGTCGCCGAAAAGATAGTGGAAGGCTTCATGAAGGAAGGCGCGAAATTCACTGGCGAGCAGAAGGAACTCTTTGACAAGGCTGTTGCCCTCGGTCGCGAGTGGGATCACGACAAGCCCGAATCTTATTATAAGGAGATAGCCGCTTTGGACGAGCCGATTTACAAGCATTGGCGAGAGGATTTCTTTGGCGGCAATATGAAATTCTTTGGCTGCGGCGGTGCGGCGATTTCGCCAAACCTCAGTCGTATGCTTTGGGCGGCGGGCGTCAAAGTCTGCGAAGGCTACGGACTCACGGAAACATCACCCGTAGTAGCACACGCATCGGTCAAGCACCACAAATTCACCTCCGTGGGACCAGTTGTAAGCAACGAAATAGTCAAGATAGCCGACGATGGCGAGATCCTCGTCAAAGGTCCCAACGTGATGAAGGGTTATTACAAAAACCCCGAAGCCACGGCGGAAGCCATCGACAAAGACGGATTCTTCCACACCGGCGATGTCGGATATTTGTCGGAGGGCAATTACCTCCACATCACCGACAGAAAAAAGGAGATTTTCAAGACTTCGTCGGGCAAATACATCGCCCCGGCAATGATAGAAGGCAAGGCAAAAGAATCACCATACATATCGCAAATCTGCATGGTGGGCGAAAACCAAAAATTTGCCTCCGCACTCATCTCGCCCGACTTCGAGGCGTTGAAGATATACCTCAGCGGCATCGGCGTAGATGCCAACAACCTCTCCAACAGCGAGATTGCAGCACGTGCAGAGGTCATTGCACTCATCGACGACGAAATCCAAAAGGTCAACAAGACCATCGGCAAGGTGGAACAGATAGCCAAATTCTACGTTGTGCCTGACGTTTGGACGGCGGACGGCGGCGAACTCACGCAGACCCAAAAACTCAAACGCAAGGCCATCGCCGAGAAGTATAAGGCGGTAATCGACGACATCTACCTGCAAGACAGGGCTTCAAAATAGTATTTTTAGTTGCATTCATGATAGATAAATTGTCGAAGGGACGACTG
>JAFXMJ010000233.1 GCA_017530465.1 Bacteroidales bacterium | reverse complement strand
TCTTGCGCGTGTCTGCGAGATTGTTCGTGAGGCGGGCTATGAAATTTCCAATGTTGACAGCACCATTTGTCTCCAAAAACCAAAAATCAAGGATTATATTCCCACAATGCAAGCCACTCTCGCCAAAGTGATGGGCATCGCCGAAGAGGACGTGTCCGTCAAGGCAACTACCGAGGAGCATCTCGGTTTCACGGGTAGGGAAGAGGGCGTGGCGGCGTATGCGACGGTGCTGATATATAGAAATTAAAAGTTGAAAAATGTTTTTTTATTTTGCAATTCAAATATAACGTGCTATATTTGCAAAACGTTCAATTGCAAAAAACGAATACTATGAAGACAACAATCATATCAGCACTTCCAATGGACGATTGTGTGTCACCGTCAGAAAATAATACTGACACACAGGTCGATATGTCAGCAAAAAGGACATACGAACAGGTAGTCGATTGGCTCAAAGCCGCACAAAAACGGCAACAGGAATGGCAGCAAGAAGTGAAACAAAGGTGGGCTGCAAAACAACAATCCGCTTCTGCAAGCACAACAATAGAAGGGCAAGGTTTTTATGCCGCTATAATTGTGGAAAATCGCAATCCTCTCTTAACAAACATTACCGCCGATTTTGACCAAACTGCTGTGATGCTTACTAACAAACCGAGTGAATAATCATCAACTAACCTTTACTCCCAAAATCGTTGTGTCGTCCATCTGAATCGTATTTCCACGCCATTCGATGAAACGTTTGTAGAGAATTTCGTTCTGTTTGTCGAAGGGGTTGTTGGCGATTTCGACGAGAAACTCGCGGAATTTTTTCGCCATAAATTTGCGTCCCTTGTCCCCTCCAAACTGGTCTTGATAACCGTCTGAATATATGTAAATTGTGGTCGGCGTGGTGATGTCGATTTCGTGGCACGTGAAGGTGTGAAATTCCTCCTTCTGTATGCCGCCGATGGATTTGAGGTCGCCATTTATCTTTTCCGCCTTGCCGTCTTGGATGTAGATGAGCGGGTTTTTCGCGCCGGCAAATTGCAGTGTGCGCGCAGCCTTGTCCACAACTATGATTGCAGCATCCATACCGTCGTTGTTTTCCGTGGTTTCCTGTTGCAGGGTGGTGCGGACGAGGTTGTGAAGTTCGTTGAGGATTTCGTCGGGCTTCACGATTTTTTGGAGGTTGACAATCTGATTGAGGAAAGCGTCGCCAAGCATACTCATAAATGCGCCCGGCACACCATGCCCCGTACAGTCAATTACAGCCATTATCAACTTGCTGCCGTCGTCTTCCGAAACGTCCTTGCGCCTGAACAGCGAGGGCGGACGTTGGCATTTGACTTCCGAAAACCAATAAAAATCGCCGCTGACCAACTCCCTTGGGTGGAAGTAGATGAAGCCGTCGGGGAAGTGCTTGTGGATAAAATCGGCGTTGGGCAGCATTGCGCCCTGAATCCTTGCGGCGTATTTGATGGACGAATTGATGGCTTCGTTGACCGCCTCGATGTCGTCGTTGCGCTGACGGAGTTCCGCCGTAACGCTCTCCAATTGGTCGCGCTGCTTGGTGATTTCGGTGTTTTTCTGGTTGATTTCGTCATTGGTCTTGGAGAGCAACGAGTTCATCTTCTTGGCGCGGAGGAAGTTGATTACCGCATACACCAGGAACAATGCTACTATTATCGAGATGATGATAATCAGGTTGGTGACGTTCTGCTTGCGCTGTATGGTCTGCTCTGCCACGGCGAGTTCTTTCTCCTTCTCTTGGGTGGAGATTGTTACCTGCAATTCTGAAAAACTTTCCTCTTTTTTGGCCTGAAATACAGAATCTTGTGCGGATGTAAAACGTGTGAGGTAGATATACGCGCTGTCCACGCGGCCGAGCTTGTTGTTGATGTCGGAGAGCAACTGCAATGCCTCTGCCTTCTCGATGAGCCATTGGTTGGCGTCGGCGATGGAGAGGGCGCGTTTGGCTTGTGTTTCGGCTGTGCCAAGGTCGCCTTGCAGGTAGCTGATGCGTCCGAGGCGGCTGTTGATGGACGATACCTGTTTGTTGGTGCCGAATGTCGTGAATATGTTGTACGACCGCATAAAATTGGTGTATGCGTTGTCGAGGTCGTCGTTTTTGAAATGCATCTCGCCAAGGCGGAAGTAAATTTTTGCCATTTCGTACTTTTCGCCCGCTATACGGAATTGTGTGACGGCGTTGTTGAGGTTGGTCTCCTCGTTGTCGTACTCATCCTCTTGGTCGTATATCTCCGCCATATAGCTGAAACTCAACGCTTGAAGCCTTGGATTGTTGACGAGGTGGGCGATGCTGTGGGCTTTCTGAAAGAGTGCCATCGCCTTGTCGTATTGGTAAAGTCCGAGTTCCACGCGCCCCATCCTCATAAGCGATTCGGCGTGTCCTTCGTCGTGTGCGTTTTCGATGAAAATTGAGTCCGCCTTGCCGTAGTTGGCCATTGCCATTTCCTCCACGTTCTGGATGAAATATGTGTCGCCGTACCTCAGGAGTGCGTATGCCGAGCGGATGTTGTCTTCGCGGGCTTTGTAGAGGCGGTATGCGTCGTAATAGTTTTCCATCGCCATATAATATACTTTTTGCTCGAAGTATATGTCGCCGATGGCCTCGTTCCATTCGGCAGGCTTGGTGGTGTCGGGGTCGGCGGTGGCTATCTGCAACGCCTGTCCCGCGTATTCGAGCGCGAGGTAAGGCGACGAGATTTTGGTCATATCGTAGAGGGTGCGGAGGATTTTGAGATTGTCCTCCGGCGGTGCGCCGTTCTCGTAGTTGCGCTGCAACTTGCTATTGAGGCTGTCGAGTAGGGTGGTGGACTGCTGTCCTCTCGCGTTGTATGAGGCGCAGAGGGCAATCAGCACTGTTATAATGATATGTAGAGTTCTTAATTTCATTTTTCTGTATTTTGGCAATTGTTACCGTTGCAAAATACAGCATAATCTATGCCCTTTTGTATTTTTTTAGGATAAAATTTACATTAAACTTGACGTAAGAAAAAAAATGAAACTTTTTTCAAAGAATAACAGAAATTTTTGTATTTTCCCGATTAAGTTCTTATCTTTGCACGTCCCTTTGGTGGACAATGACATATTACAGAAAGACGTTTACTAACGTTTTCCTTTGACTATTCGAAATCTCGCAAATTTTGAAGCATCTGTCTGAGTGAAGCAACAGTGGACGTCCGCTTGGTATGTATTGGTATGTAATGCCTTGATTTTTAGGCATTGCACTGATATATCCATACGCGGGCTTTCGTGTTGCTCAATCTTACAGATGTAGGCAATG
>JAFXMJ010000232.1 GCA_017530465.1 Bacteroidales bacterium | reverse complement strand
GTCGGTGTGAACTGCGCCGGGGATGATGAGAATTTCCTTGTTGCCCACTTTCATTGATTCGCCGTTGCAGGTTTTGCCGGTCATCTTTGCAAAGGCATATTCACTGAAATAGCGGCTGTGAGCCTTTTCGCCGTGGATTAGTAGCACGGGCGATTCGATTTCGGCAGCCCACGCCAATAGCGGTTGATTCAAAAACGACTGACAACCAATCACATTCCATCCATCGTTGCTGTTGCCGCTGCGGGGATGATAGCCGCGAGGAGTTTTGTAGTAATCGTAATAATCCTTCACAAAAAACGGCGCATCGTCGGGCAAAGGGTCAACAACGCCGCCCGCGCGTTTGTAACTTCCTGAACGATAATCTTCTGTGCGTTGAGCGGCAATGGCTTTGCGTTTTTCCATACGCTGCGCAGGGGTGTCTTCCGAAGCAAAATAACCCTCCACGTTTACCTTGCTCATATCGTACATTGTGGAAGCAACTGTCGCCTTGATTCTTGGGTCGAGTGCGGCGGCGTTAACAGCCATTCCACCCCAACCACAGATGCCTATGATGCCGATTTTGTCGGGGTCAACATTGTCTTGAACGCTCAGAAAATCCACCGCCGCAAGAAAATCCTCGGTGTTGATGTCGGGTGATGCCATTCTGCGAGGTTCGCCGCCCGATTCGCCTGTAAACGAGGGGTCGAAGGCAATTGTGAGGAATCCGCGCTCTGCCATTGTCTGCGCGTAAAGTCCCGAACATTGTTCTTTTATTGCGCCAAAAGGTCCGCTGACGGCAATTGCGGCGAATTTTCCGCTTGCATTTTTGGGCGTGTACATATCGGCGGCAAGGGTGATGCCGTAACGGTTGTGGAATGTAACCTTCTTGTGGTCAACCTTTTCGCTCTTTGGGAAAACCTTGTCCCATTCCTGAGTGAGTTGCAATGTGTTGTTCATATTAGATTCGATATTAATTGTGTTGTTGCAGGCGGCAAAAGTAAGTGCCATTGCTGCCAAAAATAGTGATTTTTTCATAATTATTGAATTATTGTTGAGGATTATTTTTCCACCGACAAAGTTACTGTTATCTCTCCTTCGCCGAGAAACTCTTTGAGTTCATCTTTACTGATACCTTTTATTTTGGCAATCCGTGTAAAACTCCAAGTGTTTTGGGCGTAATAGATACAGAGGTTATGTCCTTGATACAGAATAATATCTCCCGGTTCGGTGGTGATATTTTCATCGTTTTTTGGAAAAGACTGACCAAGGTCGCCAACTTTCTCAAAATTGCCATAATCATTAGCCTGATAAGTAATTGATGATTTTGCAAGAACATCAGCAAGAGCCTTTGCACTACTATTGTCGGCAAAATCGGCGGTAAGAGTTTTGCCATTGATTGTAATGAGGAGTTTATCCATAGGGATTTCAGTATTAGTTTGTTGTTCAACGTTTTGAATTATGTTTTGCGGCTCAACGGGCGTTACGTCTTCGTCGTCGTTGTTGCCACAGGCAGAAAACGCAAGGCATAGAACCGTTAACAATGATAATATCTTTTTCATAGCGTAAAAAATTATGTTATTGTTTACGCTACAAAATTACACGTTGTTGGAGAAATGGAAGTATATAAATTGCTGAAAAAACTACCATTTTTGCAGATACGGCAACACTGCAAAAATGTGTTTGATTGTGCTATGATGGGGAAATTCCGTGTTTTTTCAGCAACTGATGAAGTTTTTCCACTTCATTTTTATATTCTTGCAATTGCGAATCCTTCTCCTGTATTTGCGAATCCTTCTCTTGCAACATTTTTGCCTGTTCTGCCAACTTTTCATCGGCGTCCCTTTTGCCGTTGACAATTTCCTCAATCTTGTCCTCCAAGCACATTTGGATAATCATTTCCTCATTTGCAGTGGCTTGTTCGAGGCGGCGAACCATAAAACTCATATCGTCGTGAAGTTCGTCGTTGTTGATGTCGTAGTCGCTGATGTTGTAGTTGATTATGTGATGGTCGTCGGGATCCTGTTTGCTTTGATCGAAAAGAGTCAGAATATTGTCCAACGCAGAATTTGGGCGCGGTTGTATCTTAGGTATCTGAATTACAACCATATCGTGCGAAAGGCACTCCACAAACCAACTCTTGTTGTCCTTGTTGATTTCTTCGCCTTTTTGGTTCTCGTAATGGCGTTTGATAAGCGTTACAGCCTCGCTGAGATGATCCACTTTTTCGCCAAGGATGTATATCGACATTACCGGCAATGGATAATTATCGGCACCGACATTAGATGCACGGGTGTATTGCGAGGCAAGATATTGACGGAAGCGTTTCATCTCGTCTTTCGACCACGCCTTTTGGAGTTCAATGTAAATGGACTTTTCGCCGTCCGGGGTCTTTATCCTAACGGTAAAATCAAGGCGGCAAGCGTTTATCTCGTCCTTCTTGTAAGTAGTGATTTCGTTACGGTCAGGAGTAAGTTCGAGAATGTCGCTCTTGTTTATCTGCAAAACTGCGGCAATGAGGGTTTTTGCCACCCTCGGCTCGTCCATAAGGTACTTAAACGCTGCGTCGTATATGGGATTCGCTATTCGTGCCATTGCTCTGTTGGTTTTAAGTTACGATGGCAAAGATAGTTGAAATTTTGTAGATTTACAAAAAAAATGTTTACAAAAAAATATTTTGGAATAATTTAATGGACTTAATTGCTTTAAAAACAATGTAATAATGTGTTTGCCGCAAAAAAATTGCAAAAAGATTTTCCTATCTATTGTAAAAATTGCTAAATTTGACACGGAATATTAACACCAAAAATTTAAAAAAATGACAAAAAAGCGGTTGGGCAACCAACTGCGAAACATATAACTAACATATTGTAAAATTTAGCGTTTGCTATTTTATTCGGCACAAGCATTGGAACCTAGGAAATTTCAATATGTGTAATAACCGCGAGTAAGTCTGCGAACGTCTGCGCTTTGCGTGGACGGCG
>JAFXMJ010000231.1 GCA_017530465.1 Bacteroidales bacterium | reverse complement strand
GCTGTGAGCCAACGCTGCGACGCAAAGGTGTATTCCAGTTTGTTGCGGTAATAATACTCACGCTCTGACGGCAATATCGGCGACACTTCGGGTATCTCCACTTTTGCAATGTGCGTGAGCGCGTCCTCCACTTGTTGTTGCTTGTATATCAATTGCTTGTCATACGGCAACATCTGCCAGACGCAGCCGCCGCACGTCCCAAAATGTTGGCACACCAGCACGGCTCGCTCGTCAGAATATTTCTTGAAGGCTGTTGGTACGGCCTCGCAAAATTTTTTGGAGCGTTTAACTACCTTGATGTCAACCACATCGCCCGGCACTACGCCTTTTACAAAAATCACCATGTCGTCCACCCTCGCCAAAGCCTTGCCCTCGGCGGCGATGTTGGTGATTAATACGTCTTCATATATTTGTCCTGTTCTGCGTCGCATTTTGTAGATTTTTGATTTTTTAATGGTGCAAAATTACGCAATAAAATCCACGTGAGCAAATTGCATCTAAGAAAAAAACTACGCCTCCATCACACCGATTACCGTGATGTCGTCGGTCTGTTCGCAGTTGCCGCGCCATTGGTCTATGAATGATACTATCTCCGACATTTGCCGTTCGGGTGCGAGGTTGTAGATGTTGCAAATAAGTTCGCGGAGGCGTTTGGGTTTGAGTTTGGAGAGTTTGCCGTTTTCGCGCTCGCCAAATTGGTCTGTGATGCCGTCGGTGAACATATATACGCGGTCGCCTTGTTGGAGCGGAATGTCGTTGTTGGTGAAATTGGTGTCGCGGTCTTTATCTACTGCCACAGGGATTTTGTCGGGCTTGTATTCGGTGAGTTGACCGTGGTTGTTGACAATCCACAACGGCCTGTAAGCCCCTGCGTATGAGAGTTTTGAATTTTTGGGGTCGAATATGCAGACGGCAATGTCCATACCGTCGTGGATGTCCTCGTTGTTTACAGTGCCGCGTGTGAGCGATTCCACGATGCTGTCGCGGAGTTTTGTGAGGAGTTCGGCGGCGTTGACGTTGTGGAGGTCGATACGCGCCACGATGCTATTGAGGAACGATATTCCCAACATCGACAGCGACGCGCCCGGGATGCCGTGTCCCGTACAATCAGCAACAGCAACAAATTTGAGCCCGTCAGCCTCCGTCACCCAATAAAAATCGCCGCTCACTTCCTCCAACGGCCTCCAAAGCACGAAACAATCTTTGAAAATTTTTTGTATGGTGTCGTGCGATGGCATCAGCGACGCCTGGAAACGGCTTGCGATGTCGAGGTTGATGACGATACGGAGGTTAATTGAAGCAAGCTTGTTGCGCTGCCGTTTCATCTCCATAGTCTGCTCCGTGATGAGGTCGCTCTGCGATTGCGCCTCGGCTACAAGGGCGTTGAGTTCCTCGTTGGCGGCTTGGATTTCGTCGGTCTGGTGTTGGAGCAGCTTGTTGTACTGCCTGTTTTTTACCATTTGGTACAGGAACAGGATGATGATGGCTGTGGCGCACGTCAATATGTATATGAATACCAACCTTGCGATTGCCAGTTGCCCCTTTTCCGATTCAAAAAACTTGGTGCGCGCTGCGGCATTGTCTATCATTCCGTGGAGCTGGTCGCCAAGCTCCTTGCGCTTGTTGTACCTCGAAAAACCGAGTTCAAATTCCGAAATGTAAATCCTTTTGCGGTCTTTTTCGAGCCGCTGCGAGAGTTCAAAAAGTCCTTGGTAGTTTTGATTGTATTGGAAGCACAATTGCAATGCCTTGTTGAGCAGGTTGAGCGTCACCAGTGGCTGCGACGGTTTTTCAATCTTTTCGAGCAGCATCTGCATTGCGGAGATGTAATTGCCCGATATGATTGTATGCTCTGCGTGGGCTATCAGGTAGATGTCGTTGTCGCCGTTGTAACCGGTCTGGTCGATGATGCGCCTGCCCTTGTTGTAATAGACGAAGCAGCTGTCGGAATAGTCCCAATTGCTGGTGGTGATGTACAGGTCGTTGTACAGCAGGGTGAGCAGTCCGCAGGTCTTGACGATGAAGATGAGGTCGTTGATTTCCTCCTGAATTTTGAGGGCTTGCAGCAGGTACTGTTTGGCAAGGTGCTGGGTGACAGCGTTGTCAGGTGCCGATAGTTGCAATGTAAGGCCGATGTAATAATAATCGCGTCCTGTGCCGCGAGCGTTGTGCACTTCGAGGTCGTTGGTAAGTGCCTTGTCGAGATATTCCAATGCGGGCTTGTATTGCTGGATTTGCGTGCAGGATTGTCCTATCGTCCTGTATATCTGGGCGGTATTGGCGAGGTCTCTGTCGGCTTCAAAGAGGTCGAGGGCTTGCAGTTTGCAATTGATACCCTGCTCGAATCTTCCAAGACCGATGTACGAATCGCCGCATCCAGACATTGCCATCGCCTGATTGACAGGCCGATTGAGCCCTCCATAAATTTCGTCAGCCTCCTTGAAATATTTGGGCGCGAGGGCAAAATTACCATTTGTATTATAATACCAGCCTATCACCACGCACGACGACGCCACTGTATTGATGTCGTTGAGGCGTTTGGCGAGGTAATAGGCTGAAAGCGAGTATTTGATGATGGAATCCATCACCACGTGGTTGCGGGAGAGGTCGTAGTAGTTTTTGAGTTTTTCGTCATTTTCTGGCATATTGGGCAACAATGCGGTGATGCTGTCCATTTCGTGTTTGGACAGCACCCTCTGTGCGTTTGCGGTGACGTGGCACAGAGCCATCACCACCGCAAGCGCAACTGCTATTGTTATTTTGCCAATTGTCATTTACGCTTTCTTCTGGTCGGGATTGTGTTTGTACTTGAATATCAGTGCAAAAGATACCGTCAGCACCAATGCGTATGCCGCGAATATGTACCACGATTGCGTCCAGCCAGCCCACTGTGCCATTGGTTCGGTCTGTGTATTGACGTTGGCATTGATGATGGCCTGTGCTGCAAGCGTTCCCACGGTGGCTCCAATGCCGTTGGTCATCAGCATAAAGAGGCCTTGCGCCGAGGAGCGGAGCTTGGAGTCGGTGGTTTCGTTCACGTAGAGAGAGCCGGAGATGTTGAAGAAGTCGAATGCAACGCCATAGACAATGCAGCTCAATACAAAGAGCCATACGCCGCTGCCCGGGTCGCCGAGTCCGAAGAACGCAAACCTCAGAATCCAGGCACTCATCGAGATGAGCATCACCTTCTTGATGCCGAATTTTTTGAGGAAGAACGGTATCAGCAATATGCACAGCGTCTCAGAAATCTGCGACAGCGAAATCAGGATGTTGGCGTGCTTGACGCCGAAGGTGTCCTGGAATTCAGCAATATTGCCAAAGCTCGTGATGAACGGATTGGCGAAGCTGTTGGTGATTTGCAGGCACATACCGATGAGCGCGGAGAAAATCATAAACACAGCCATCTTGCTGTCTTTGAGCAGCTTGAATGAATCGAGGCCGAGGATTTCCACAATGCCTTTTTTGCCATTAGATTTAGACAATTTGCACTCCGGGAGCGTGAATGCGTAGAATCCGAGCAGAAGACCGAGTCCGCCGCTTACGAGGAACTGGTTGGCGTTGTCTTGGAATCCCAATAGATCCACCGCCCACATACTTGCGATGAAGCCCACCGTGCCAAACGTCCTGATGGGCGGATAGCTCTTGACGGTATCCATTCCATTGACTTCCAATGCGTTGTATGCCACAGAATACGACAGCGACAACGACGGCATATAGAATGCAATTGCGATGAAATACAGCGGATACATCACCGACATCTGAGCCTCCGTGCCAGTATTGACGCCGTAGAGACCGAGCGAAATCATTGCCGCCGCCGAAATCAGATGGCATATTCCGTAGGTCTTCTGCGCCTGGATGTAGCGGTCGGCGATGATGCCTATGATTGCTGGCATAAACAGCGACGCGATGCCCTGCGCCGAGTAGAAAAGCCCTATGCTCTCGGCGTGCCCTATGGTGCCGAGATATGTTCCCATACAGGTGAGGTATGCTCCCCATACCGCAAACTGTAAGAAATTCATTATTATTAGACGTGATTTCATTTTTTGATGATTTGGTGTTTTATGTTTAACGTAATTTTAGCAAAAATGTTCCCACGGAGCGCCAATTGGCATTGCGCCAAAGGCATTTTCTATGTAATTGACCCTTGTGGTGTCGCCTTCCACTATGCGCCCTACCGCGTGGAGCGGTTTGCCAAAACGTTTTTTGTATTCGACGTTCAAATCGGCAAAATGTTTATAGTGGACAGTGGCAATTAGTTCATAAAAATGTCCGTCGTGGAGTGCAAATTGGTACATTCGAGAGAGTTGCGAGCCGTATTGCTGCATAGCCTGTGCGCCAAAGGGCAGGTCTTCCAATTGAATCTCAGCCGAAACCCCGCTGTAATCCATTATGCGCTTGATGCCTGCATCTACGCCGTCGCGGAGGTCTGCAACGGAATGTACGTATTGGCAATGCGTGAGATAATCGCCTTCTGCGGCGGGCTTGGCATCGTAGTCGCCGAGTGCGCCGGCAATGCAGATGATGTCGCCGGGCTGTGCCTTGTCGCGGTGTGGTATGGGTTTCATTGCTCTGATGTATCGTCTTTTCATAATTTTTTGTTGATTTTTTTGTCGATTTCCTTGCAGATGGCGGTGGGTGTGGTATTGTCGTTGATGATGACAACCGCCGCCGACGGATATTTTTGAGCTATCGACAGCAATTGCGCGGAGTTGGCAGCCAGGCTGTCGGTGACAATGACGTCGTACTGGCTGAAATATTCAGAATCCTGCGGCGCGTTGTGGTCGTCGATGCGGATGCTGCGGTATCTGATGTTGGTTTTGGCGAGGGTCTCGCTGGCGAGGATGCCGTTGAGACGGTTTTGTGTGGCGATGAGCGCGGTGTGTCCCTGCCAATTGTATTGTGCGTTGGTCTCAGTGGCGATTTTGCTGGCTTTGATGTACGGTATGGTGAAACTTACCGTCGTGCCTCTGCCAATTGCCGATACAAACCATATCTGACCGCCCATCAGCTCCACGAGCGATTTGCTGATGCTCAGCCCAAGCCCCGAATGTCTGATGATGCTTTTCTGGTATGCGACGGGGAGCTCTTTTTCGCTAAACGGCTTAAACATATTCTTGTATGCCGCCTCGGGTACGCCAATGCCCGTATCCGACACGGAAAACAGGAGTTCCGTGTCCGATTGGAGCGAGCATTTCACCGTTATCTGCCCCGTGTTGGTGAATACGTATGCATTGGCGATGAGTATGTTGAGTATGCGGCGCAAGTGTATCGGGTCGGTCTTTACTATTTTTTGTTCGGGCAGCAGGTCTATTTCCTGTTGCAGGATGATTGGCTTTTTGAGCAAGTAAGTATTACGGATGTTGTAAAATTTGCAGATTTCGTTGATGTGCTTTTCGATGTTTTCTATCGAGAGCGACACTTGGGTGATGCCTTTTGCGAGGTCGCCGCTGTCTAATAGGTCTTTGGAGAAATCGCTTACAAAATCGGCGGTGTGCAGCAATTGTTGGAGCGCGATGTCCTTGGTGGCGGAGTCAGCCTTCTTGTCGTTGATGATTTCGACGTATTTGCTGATGTCGTCGATGGCGGGCTTCATCTCGTTGCAGAAGTTGGTGATGGTGGCGAGCTGTATGTCGGCATCCTTCAACGACTGCCGGCGGACTTCTGCGTCGGCCTGGTTGATTTCTTCGAGCTTTTGTTTGTAATCGTCAATTTCTTTTTGCTGCTGGTAGAGGCGGGCGGTCTGTTGGCGGATGAATTTTTGGTTGTGCTTGGATAGTTCGTTGTGCAAGTGCGAATTGGTGACATTGCGCGTGACGCACAGGAAGCCCGATGTGGCGTGGGTTTCAGGGTCGATGATGCTCATTATACGTGCGTCGCAATAGACATTGTTGCCGCTCTTGTGCTTGATTATTAACTGTTTGCGCAGATAGTTGTGCCCGGGCTTTTCGTTGTTTTTGCCATATTCGGCAATGGCGCGTACCGATTTCACGTCGTCCATTATGAAATACGGCATATGACCGATGAGTTCCTTGGGCTGGTATCCGATGGCCTGTGTCACATTGTCGGATACGTAAGTGGCTTTGCCTGAGGCGTCAAACTCCCAAAAAATATCTTCGTTGCAGAGTATCAGCTTGTTGTATTTGTCTTCGAGGAGTTTGATGCGGCGCACGGTTTCAAAATGGTTGGTGCGGGCGGCAGTCATCATTGCAATAATCAACGCTGTCACTGGCAGTATGGCAAATACCACCACCAAGTGGTCTTTGGTGATTTGTATTGTACCTGCAATGTATTGACACAGAGCCATTATCGCGTATGTGAGTGCTATTGTAAATACAATGGCTACCGTCGTTTTTTTGCGTTCCCATTTGCGATTGCTGTTGTGCATAATTGCGCCCGAGACGCCCGCCGCAATTGTGTATGTGCACTCGGCGATTAGCTCTGTGGCTGGCGTTGCGCCTATTCCATTGAATACGACGAACCCAGTAGCGAGAGCGAGAGCAGTCCAAGTGGTTGTGGCACCGAAAAACAGTCCGCACAGGCACAGCACCACTGTCCTAAAATCAAACTCGGCAACCCCATACGGTATCTTGTAATGTATGCTGGCAATGGCTATGCCGCCGAGCCACACGCCTGTGACTACCTTGACCCAAAGGCGCGAGGTGTCTTTGCTGCGTATTGCGTACATCTCGTAGCTGATACAAAAAAGTACGAGCAGCGAGATGCTTACAAGCATATTTATAGGCGATATGGAAGGCATAGGGTTGTCGAGTTTTTGGCTGATTTGGTGTTTTGTAATGTCGATTCGGAGTGTCCCGCCGTTATACTTGCGGGAAGAAGTCCTTGTCGCTGTCCGACTCCACCTCAAATTTGAACACCGTCTTCTGGCAGTATTTCTGACCGGGGCGGAGTATCGTGTCGGGGAAGTTGGGACGGTTTGGCGAGTCGGGGAAGAATTGCGTCTCAAAGCAGCACGCGCTCTGCCTTGTGATTGGCTTTCCGTATTTGGATTGCAATGTGCCGTCGAGCCAATTGCCGGTGTAGAATTGCATACCGGGCGATGTGGTCAATACTTTCATAATGCGGCCGCTGTGCGGGTCTTCCACTTCGGCGGCGAGGTTGAGTTCGCCGTTGCCCTTGGAATTGAGCACAAAATTGTGGTCGTAGTAGAAATCCTTGATTGTATTGAGCCTGCGGAATTGCTTGAAGTCATATACAGTGCCGTCCACGGGTGCAAGTACGCCTGTTGGGATGCAGTCGTCGGTGATTTCGGTGATTGCATTGGCGTTGATGAGTATTGCGTAGTCGGCGATGGATGTGCTCTTGAAGTCGCCGCTGAGGTTGAAGTATGCGTGTTGTGTGAGGTTGACGGGGGTCGCCTTGTCGGTGGTAGCCTGGTAATGGATGGCGAGTTCGTTTTGCTCTGTGATTCGGTAAGTGACTGTGGCGGTGAGGTTTCCGGGGAAGTTTTCTTCGCCGTCGGGGCTGAAATACTCGAATGTAATCTGTGCGCCGTTTTGCGGGTCGTCCTTCATCTCTTTTACAGTCCAGTCTTTGGTGCTGAATCCGTTGGGGCCGCCGTGGAGCGAGTTGGGGCCGTCGTTGGGGTTGAGCTTGTACTCTGTGCCGTCGAGGGTGAATCGTGCGCCGCCAATCCTATTGGCGTACCTGCCCGGCACTACGCCGATGTAGGAAGCGTTGCGGAGGTATTCGTCGTAGTCTTTGAGCTCTACAACAACGTTTTCTATCTTGCCGTCCTTGTCCGGCACGCGGATGCTCGTCACAGTGGCGCCGCGCCTGATGAAAGAGGCTGTCATTCCGTTCTGATTGCCGATGGTGTAGATTTCCACGCCCTTAGCGGCATCGTATGTTTCAGTTTTGATCATTTTTTGATGGTTTGTTATGTTATTTTTTTCCCTTTCAAATATAATGCAAAAATTTCGATTTGCAAAAAAATGTTATTTTATTTTTTTTGAAATCAATCCAAACTTGTCGGCGGGCTTGCCGTAGTGGCCTATATAGCCTTGGAGCGGGGCGGGCTGTTTCTTGGCGGATTTTGCCAACGAGCCGGTGCAGAGGTCGAGTGCGGTGCTCAGGAGCGGCTCGTTTTCGTCGCCGAGTGCGTATTGGTATGTGTCGAGTACTTCGTGGTCGGGTGTAAATCCTTCTTTGAAGTTCATCTCGCCTTTTGCATTGGTGCAGGACGCTACACAGATATATACAGCCCATTCGCTGTACGGGATGTCGTCGTCGTCGCTGCCCTCGTCTTCTTCGTCGTTGATTAGGATGTTGGATGTGAATTTGCCGTAGGTGGTCTCGCCGATGATTGTCACCGGCATATATGGCATCAATCCTGAAATCAACTCCTCACTTGCGCTTGCCGTGTGATTGGATGTAAGCACGTACAGGCGGCTGAGGTTGAGGTTAGGCAGGTTGGCGGAGAAGAATGTCTTGTTGAAGTCCCTCGATTGCGACTCGCGGCGAAATTCGGATGTGAGGAGGTTGTTGAAGTTTTCGGTGATGAAGAGTTTGCCTTCGTTGCCCTCCGGCACAAGCATCGATGCAAGTGTGTCGAGGGTGGTCAAGTATCCGCCGCCGTTGAGACGGAGGTCGAGTATGAGGTCGTCAATCTGGTTGGCTGAGAGTTTTTCGATGGCCTTGATGATGCAGTCGGTATCTTCGGTGAACGAATCATAAAGGAAATAGCCGATTCTACGTCCGTTTTTGACAATGACGGTGGATTTGAGGATGGGGTTGATGTCCATCTTTTGTTTCGTTATTGCCTTGGATTCTTTCATATCGTTGCCGTATGAAATCACCTCTTCGCCGTTTTCTGTTTTGGTCTCGATGACGCTGTAAGTGTATGTGCAGGTCTGTTGGTCGAGGAGGTCGGCGTAGTTGGTGGTGGTGAGCTGAGTGCCGTTTACCTTGTGGATTACAAATCCGCGCTCTATGCCTGCTTTTTGTGCTGGGGAGTCGTCATATACATATTCCACAACGGCGATTACATCGTTGCCTTTGTCGAGGTATAGCTGGTAATTGATGCCGTCGGTCATCTCGATGTTGTTGAACGATTCTTCGGTCTCGGTGTAATTGTTGAGCACTACCGAAAACCTGTCGTCCTTGTCCCTGAAACTTTCAAAGAGTGCTTCGGGCGATTCGTACTTAGAGTAGTCGATTTTGGAGGTGGGCACATTGTCGTTCCAGAGGTAATAGAAGGCGGATACTTCATGCACAAATTGCCATATTGTGTAGTCTTTGCCGTCTTTGTTCTGTTCTTCTTCTTGCTGACGAGCAATGGCTTCCTGGGAGCGGCGCGACATCAATACGTCGTCTTCTTCCTGGTAGTTGCAGCCTGTTGAGATAGTGATGGCTGCGATGATGGCAGCCGTGAGTGTTATGTGTTTTATGTTCATTATATATGTTTTTGTGTTTGGTTATTGTTTGACAAAGGTAATCAAAATTGGCGTATCAAGGTGCTAATAATTCTAAAAATTGTTTTATTCCGTCTTAACAGCAAAAAAATGTCTTTTATAAATATTTGACACTTAGCTATTAATAATGGCGGAATAAAAAAAATGAAAAAAAAATAAAAAAAAATTTGTTGGTGAATGAAAAACGTATTACCTTTGCAGCGCAAAAGGGAAAGATGACATCCCTTGCAGAAAGTTCTTTGGACGTATTGCAAATCAAAAAACAAGTAACTGCGGGAGTAGCTCAGTTGGTAGAGCACAACCTTGCCAAGGTTGGGGTCGCGAGTCCGAGTCTCGTCTCCCGCTCATACAAGGTCGCCCGGATGGCGGAATTGGTAGACGCGCAGGACTTAAAATCCTGTTGTCAGGAATGACAGTACCG